>DUEP01000001.1 GCA_011176535.1 Anaerolineae bacterium
CGCGCGCTTTACGCCCAGTAAATCCGGGTAACGCTCGCCTCCTACGTGTTACCGCGGCTGCTGGCACGTAGTTAGCCGAGACTTATTCCGGGGGTACTGTCCTTCCTCATCCCCCCGAAAAGCGGTTTACGACCCGAAGGCCTTCATCCCGCACGCGGTGTCGCTGGGTCAGGCTTTCGCCCATTGCCCAAGATTCCCCACTGCTGCCACCCGTAGGTGTCTGGCCCGTGTCTCAGTGCCAGTGCGGGGGGCCACCCTCTCAGGCCCCCTACCCGTCATCGGCTTGGTAGGCCGTTACCCTACCAACCACCTGATGGGACGCGGACCCCTCCCGAAGCGGCGCCGACCCCTTTCGGGAACCGGAACCCTTTACTCAGGAGGCCTCTAACCCTCCTGAGCACATGGGGTATTAGCAGGCCTTTCGGCCTGTTATCCCCCTCTTCGGGGCAGGTCATCCACGCGTTACTCGCCCGTTCGCCGCTAGGAGCCCAGCAAGTATTGCTACTCGCTGTCCTCCTCGCTCGACTTGCATGTGTTAGGCGCACCGCTAGCGTTCACCCTGAGCCAGGATCAAACTCTCCGCAAGAGGCTTAGGCGCCTTTCGGCGTTTAGGCTCTCTGAGAGTCTTCCTGGTTAAACTCTTTCCGGAACTGGCTTTCGCACTTCCTACCACTCTTCAGTTGTCAAGGTGCTCGACTCACTTGGCAAGACCTATTCTACTCGCCGAGCCTCACCCTGTCAAGGGTTTAGAGGACACAAATCCACCGATGCCTCTTTTTCCGACATCGGCCGCCAGACCGAGCAGGCCCGCAGACCCTGGTCTCTGGCGCTCAGCGCCTCTTCAGTTGTTAGGGAACTTCCCGCTCTCGCGGGCGAGTTCGTCCGTCATAGTGACGCGCCGAATTATACGCCCTTTTGCCTGGATGTCAAGGATTTTCGCCGAAATTGGCCTGCTTCGCCTTCACGCCATCTCCTGCCGACCGGCCAGCGCGCCTCGCAAGGTGTTCTGGTCCGCGTATTCCACATCTCCGCCGCTGGGCAGCCCCCGCGCCAGGCGCGTCACCCGCACCCCATAAGGCTTCAGCCGGTCCCGAATGTACAGCGCCGTGGCATCCCCCTCCAGGCTGGGATTGGTGGCCAGGATGACCTCCTGCACCCCTCCACGGGCCACCCGCTCCACCAACTCGGCGATGCGCAATTCCTCCGGGCCCACGCCCTCGATGGGGGAAAGCACGCCGTGCAGCACATGGTAGCGCCCCTGGTACACCCCGGCCCGTTCGATGGCCAGCACATCCAGCGGCTCTTCGACCACACAAATCAACCCCGCATCGCGGCTCTCATCCCGGCAAATCGGGCATCGGGTTTCCCCCGGCTCGGTGATGTTGAAGCACTCCTGGCAGTACGCCACCCCCTGCTGCAAACCTTCCAGCGCTTCAAGCAGCGCCTGCCGCACCTCGGCCGAGGATTCGCGCAACAGGAAAAAGGTCAGCCGCGAAGCCGTCTTGGGGCCAATGCCCGGCAGGCGGGCAAAGGCATCCATCAAGCGTTGAATGGGCTCGGGTAACAACATGGGCACCTCAGCAGCGTATCGGGTTCAAGCCTTCCCCTCTCAAGGGGCACGGTGGGGCCATCTTCCTACCTGCCACCACCGACGACCGGGTGGTGGACAAAGCGGGCGTTTACCCTGCGCCGCCCGCCGCCTCAAAAGGGCAACAAGCCGCTCAGCCCCTGGGTCAGCCCACCCAACCGTTCTTCGCTCAACTTGTTGGCCGCTTCCAGGGCGTTGTTGAAGGCGCTGACCAGCATATCCTGCAGCATCTCAGCGTCGCCTTCGCTCAATAATTCAGGGTCGATTTCCACGGCCACGCAACGATGGTCGCCTTTGAGCGTCACCCGCACCGCGCCGCCGCCCGCCGTGCCGGTCACCTCCTCCTCGGCCAGTTTGGCCTGCGCCTCTTCCAACTGCTGTTGCAACTGCTGCAGCATGGCCAGGGGGTTCTGCCTTCCCCCCCGCGGGGGACGATATTTCGCCATCATTTCCTCCTTTTCAGGGATTGGTGTTGCACCACCTTGCCGCCTAATTCTACCGCGAAGCGGGCCAGGCTCCCTTCGAGCAAGGCGTCGTAATCATGGCCCGCGCCCCCCAGAACCTTGAACCGCACCTGCAAGGCGCGGCCCACCACCGCCGCCAGGCCTTGCTCCACCATCGTCTTGCGCTGCGGCTCGCTCAATTTCTGCTTACGAAACCCACCCTGCACGCCGATGGTCACCAGACCGCCCTGAACGGCCAACACCCGCGCCTCGGCCAGCAGGCCGGCCACCTCGGGGGACTGCTGCCGAATCCGTTGCAGGACCTGCGGCCAGACCTGCCGCACCTGAGGGGCTTCCTCTTTCGAAGGGGACATGGCCGCCGACGCCGGGAGTGGGGCCTCATCTCCCGGGACGGCACGCCCTCCCCGGGGTTCAGATCCCCCCTGAGAGGTCCCGCCCGCCCCCTCAGCGGCGGGCGGGGGAGCGCCTTTTGGGGAGGCGACCTCCTCCGGGGGGAGTACCGCCTCGGCGGTGACCACTTCCAAAGGCAAGGCCGGGTCCCAGGACGCGCGCATCTCGCTGACCGCGCGGTTGTACAGGCGAATCAGGCACAACAAAGCGTGGCCGGGCAGGGCCCGGGCGTGCTCGGCCATTTTGGCCCTCGTTTCGGCCGGCGCGTCCACCTGATCGGCATTGCCCACCTGCACCTGCAGCACCTGGCGCAGGTACCCCACCACCTGGCGGGCAAACTGCCGGGGGTCGGCGCCGCCGTCCAGCACCTGGCGCAACTGGGCCATGGCCTGGGCCGCGTCTCGCGCCACCACCGCATCCACCAACCGCAACACGGCTTCGTGGGTGCTCACCCCCAACACCTCCTGCGCACGAGCCAGGGTCACCAACCCCTCGCCGGAGGCCAACTGGTCGAGCAGCGAGATGGCATCGCGCAGGCTGCCCGTAGCCTGACGGGCGATCAGGGTCAGCGCGCCATTCTCGACTTCGATTTCCTCAGCTTCCACAATGCGTTGCAAATAAGCCACAATGTCAGCCACCGGCAGGCGACGAAACTCGTACCTCTGACAACGCGAGAGCACCGTGGCCGGGATTTTGTGCACTTCGGTGGTGGCCAGAACGAAGATGGCATGTTCAGGCGGCTCTTCCAGGGTCTTCAGCAGGGCGTTGAAGGCCGCGGTGGAGAGCATGTGTACCTCGTCGATGATGTACACCTTGTAGCGACCCTGCGAAGGGGCGAAGTGGATTTTGTCGCGTAGGTCGCGAACATCGTCCACGCTGGTGTTGGAGGCGGCGTCGATTTCGACCAAGTCCATGAAGCGACCTTCGTTGACCGCCTGACAGTGGTCGCAGGCATCGCAGGGGCGGCCTGCCGGGTCGGGGTGCAGGCAATTGACCGCCTTGGCCAGCAGGCGGGCGGTGGTCGTCTTGCCCGTGCCCCGCGGCCCGGCAAAAAGGTAGGCATGGGCCACCTTGCTATGGGCCACAGCATTGCGCAGTGTGCGAATCACATGCTCCTGGCCCACCACCTGATCCCAGGTGCGCGGGCGCCACTTGCGGTAGAGGGCTTGGGTCATGGGAACCTCGGTCGGGGAGTGGTCAGGTGTCAGATGGGTCGGGATGCCCGGATGCCCTGTGCCGGGATGCCCTGAGGCCCATGCGAGGGCTTGAGGTCAGGGCCAGCGCAGGGGCAACAGTTGCCAGACGGGATGAGGCGCTTCCAAATTATAGTCGCGGATGCGGCGGTTGAGGGCCTCCATCTCGCGGCGCAGGCGGGGCAGGTCCTGCCCGGTCGCGCGGTTTAGCGCCTCACGCCAGGCCGCGACATCCGCCTGCAAGGCCCGGCGCTTGGCGAGCCAGGAGGGCACCAGGTCGTTGTTGCGCAGCACTTTCCACGCCAGGCGCCACTCGTCGGGTAGGCCGGGAGGAAAATCGTCCTCGGGCAAAGGCACGCCCACGGGCAGGTCGTCAAAAGCCCCTTCGGCCTGCGCCTGCCGGATGCGCTCTTCGGCCAACCGTTGCCACCACGACATCGGACCACCTGCCTTCGCGCTTCGTTGGGGACGCCCTTGAACGGTTCACAGCGCGTTTATAGTTTACCGCACTTCGCCTGGGCATGGGGCTGGCGGGGAGAAAGGGCGCCAGGCGCACGACACCGTATAGGTCAGACCACCCGGCCCGTGGCGTCGCGCAAAGTGAGTTACGTCCCCGGAGGCCACACCGCCTGAGAGAGCCCCAAAACAACTCCACGGCCGTGTCCGGCCCGCCCGATTTGGTCCACACCCACACCGTGCCGCCAGACTGCAACCGCAACGCAGGGAAGACGAACACATGCCCCCGGCCATCGCCCATCCGCCAGCCGTCGAGTGCCAACACGTCCGGGCCACGACAACGCAGAAGCACCCGTTCCTCCTCCAGGTAACCGGCGCCCTGCACATCGGCCACTTTCAGCGCCTGGGGATTGCCCGCCGCAATGTTTTGGGGAGGCGGCGCGATCGGCGGGCCAACCACTGCGCCTTCGGTCTCCGATGGCACGGGCGACAAGACCCCCAGGCCGTTCGTCGCCTTCGGCGCGTAGGGACTGGGATGCGTGCGCGCCCACAGGCTCAACGCCGCCCAGGTTGCCCCGGCCGACACCAGGCATTGAACAGGAGGTAAAACCCCACCCGTCTCCAGTGGCGCATGTTCCCTCCCCTGCTCTCAAACACGCCGCACGAGCCAAAGGAATCCATACGGGGGCAAGGTCACGCTTTGCCCCACGGGCTGCGAAGGCCTCGCAAGTTCAGGCGCAATCGGGTGATACACCCCTTTGGGCAACGACACCCTCTGTGGGGCGCGGCTCAGATTGTTGAGCACCAGTATTGGCGCCTCCTGAGGATGGTGCGGGTCCTCACGAAAATACGCCGCCACCTGAGGGGCGTCCAGGTCCACCCAGCGCAGCCGACCATAGCCCAAAACCGGGTGGGCTTTGCGCATCTGGATCATCCGACGCACGCTCTGCAGCAACGAACCCGGATCCCGCCGCTGGGCCCGCACATTCACCTTTCGATACCCGTACTGCGGGTCGTCGATCACCGGGAGGTAGGGCCGCACATCCGGGGCGGTGAACCCCGCGTTGGGCGATTCGTCGGTCCATTGCATGGGCGTGCGCACGCCGTTGCGGTCGGGCAGCCAGATATTGTCCCCCATGCCAATCTCGTCGCCATAGTAGAGGAACGGCGTCCCCGGCAGGGTGAAGAGCAAAGAGTAAGCCAGCCGAATTTTGCGTTCGTCGCCGTCCAGCAGAGGCGCCAGCCGCCGGCGGATGCCCAGATTGAGCCGCATCCGGGGATGAGGCGCATACTGCTCCCACATCCACGCCCGCTCCGCTTCGGTGACCATCTCCAACGACAACTCGTCGTGATTGCGGAGGAAGGTGCACCACTGGCAATCCTCTGGGATGGGCGGTGTGGCTTCCAGGATGCGCACCAGGGCATCGCGCCGCTCCTGCTTCAGCGCCATGAAGATGCGCGGCATCACCGGGAAGTGAAAGGCCATGTGGAACTCATCGCCGGGCACCGAGGGATCGTGCGGATCACCGCCGAAATACGCCCGCACATCCTGGGGCCACTGGTTCGCCTCGCACAGCAACACCCGCCCGGGAAAATGCTCATCCACATAACGCCGCAAGCGCTTGAGGAAAGCGTGCGTTTCGGGGAGATTCTCGCAATTGGTCCCCTCGCGCTCAAACAGATAAGGTACGGCGTCCACGCGAAAGCCGTCCACCCCCATGGCCAGCCAGTAATGCACCACGCGCAGCATTTCCTCCTGCACCGCCGGATTGTCGTAGTTCAAGTCGGGCTGCCAGCGATAAAACCGGTGCCAGTAGTACTTCTTCGCCACCGGGTCCCAGGTCCAGTTGGAGGTCTCCGAATCCAGAAAGATGATCCGCGCCTGTGAGTATTTCTGGCCCGTGTCGCTCCACACGTAATAATCATGGTAAGGGGAATGGGGATTGCGCCGCGCCTCCTGGAACCAGGGGTGCTGATCCGAGGTGTGATTCAACACCAAATCCACGATGATGCGCAGATTCCGGGCGTGGGCCTCGGCCAGCAGTTCACGGAAGTCCTCCAAGGTCCCGTAATCGGGGTGAATCCCATAGTAGTCCGCCACATCATACCCATCGTCCCGAAGCGGCGAAGGGTAAATGGGCAACAACCAGATACAATCCACCCCCAACCACTGCAAATAATCCAGTTTAGCGGTCAGGCCGCGCAAATCCCCATGACCATCCCGATTGCTGTCGAAAAACGCCCGCACATAGAGTTCGTAGCACACGGCGTTCTTGTACCAGGGGTGTTCTCGAGGGGGCGTTGAGCTCATGCTTTTCTCCCTGCAAGGTCTGCGTGCGTGAAATCAGCCTTTGACCGACCCCGCAAGGATACCACGCACAAAATAGCGCTGCAAGGAGAGGAAAACCACCAGGGGCAGGGCCATGGTGACAAAGGCCGCCGCGGTCAACAGGTGCCAGTTCTGCCCCAGCGAGTTAATGAGGCTGCTCAACTTCAGCGTCAACGGGGCGACCTCCTCGGTACCTCCCAGATAGATGAGGGCCACCAGCAGGTCGTTCCACACCCACAGAAATTGAAAGATGGCCAGCGAGGCCAGGGCGGGCACCGAGAGGGGCAAAACCAGGCGCACGAAAGCCGTGAACTCCGAAGCCCCGTCCAGATAAGCCGATTCCAACAAGTCCCTGGGGAGCGCTCCGAAAAAATTGCGCAAAAGATAGATGGCGAAAGGCAGGCCATAGCCGGTGTGGGCCAGCCAGATGCCCAGATAGGTCCCGGACAGGCCCAACCGGTTGTACACCCGCAGCAGAGGGATTAGGGTCATCTGGAGAGGCACCACCATCAACCCCACCACGATGGCAAACAGGGCCTGCCGACCACGGAACTCCATCCAGGCGAAGGCGTAAGCCGCAAAGGCGGCAACCGCAATGGGCAGCAGCGTAGAAGGCACCGTGATGATCAGGCTGTTGAGAAACGCCCGGCCCATGCCCTGGGCGGTGAGAATCTCCCGATAGTTTTGCAGGGTGTATTGGGTGAACTCCAACGGATGCACGAAGACAGTCCACCAGCCAGTGCGCATGACCGCGTCGGCTGGGCGCAAGGAACTGATCAGCAGGCCTATCGTGGGCGTCATCCACACCAGGCCCGCCAGCACCAGCACAAGGTGCAACGGCACCCGGGAAAGTCGTGCCCTGACCTGGCTCATCGGATGGCCTCCTGTTCCTGGAACCGTCGGATGTTGACCAGCATCACCGGCACGATAGCCAGAAGAAGCACTACGGCGATGGCGCTGGCCCGTCCGAAGTGGCGGAAATGGAACATCTCCTTGTACATCCGGTTAGCGATCACCTCGGTGCCGTAGTTGCCGTTGGTCATCACATACACGATGTCGAACACTTTGAGCACATTGATGATCATCGTGGTGGCGACTACGGCCAGCGTGGGTTTCATCAGGGGAAGGATGATCTTCCAGAAGATGTGCCACTCCGTAGCCCCGTCTACCCGGGCGGCCTCCAGCAGCTCCTTAGGGATACTCTTGTAAGCCGCCGACAGGATGACCATGTTGAACCCCGTCCAAATCCACACCCCGACGGCGATGAGGGCAAAGTTGTTGATCGGCCGGGTGGTCAGCCAGCCGACGGGCGGCTGATGGAACCAGGCCACCCGAATGGCGTTCAACACACCGATTTGAGGCGCGTCGGCCGGGCGATAGGCATAGACGAACAGCCAGATGACCCCCGCCCCCACAAAGGAAATGGCCATGGGCAGGAAAATGGCCGATTTGACGACGGCCTCATAACGCACCCGATCCGCCATCACCGCCAGAATCAGCCCCAGAAAGACGGTCAGACTGGTGAAAACCACAATCCACAACAGGTTGTTGCGGAATGCGGTGTGCATGGCCTTGGAAGTGAAAATCCACTGGTAGTTCTTCAGCCCTACGAAATGTTCTACCCGCGCGTCGAAAAAACTGTAGTACAGCGTGGCCAAGGTGGGATAGACCAGATAGGCGGCCAGGATGAGCAAAGCCGGGCTGAGATACAACCAGGGCGTCCATGGGCGACTGGAGCGCATGGCTTTCCTCCCGCGAAAAAGAGGGCGGCCTTGAACAGGCCGCCCTCCTCACCCGTCGGCGCGACTATTTGCCGTAGGCGTCCTGAGCCGAGGCTTCGATGTCTGCCAGCACGGTGTCCAGGTCCGTGCCGCTCACATAGTCCAGCACCCCGGTCCAGAAGGAACCGGCCCCCACCGCCGCCGGCATCAGGTCCGAACCGTCGAAACGGGCCACCTGCGCGCTGACGATGGCCTGCGCCATCTTGCGCGTCAGATCGTCCGGATAGACATCCAGGTTGACCTGTTTGTTGGCCGAGATGAAGCCGCCACTGGCCGCCCAGATTTCCTGCGGCTTGGCGCTGGCCAGGTGCTGCACGAACTGGCGCACTTCCGGCGTATCGTTGAACATCACGATGACATCCCCCGCGATAAGCGCCGGGGTGCCCCACTGCTCATCGATGGGCGGGAAGGTGAAGAAATCGTAGTCCTCACCCGCTTTGAGGCCCTTGGGGAAGAAGCCGGTGATGAACGAAGCCTGGCGGTGCATGTAGCAGCCCGGGGGATCGTCGAACAAGGGTTGCGGCGAATCGCCAAAGTTGGTGTTGAGCACGCCCTGCACGCCGCCCCACACATACTTGTCGTTGCGGGCAATCTGGCCAAAGAATTCCCAGGCCTGCTTCACCGCCGGGTCGGTCCAGGGGATTTCATGACGCACCCACTGGTCGTAAACTTCAGGCCCGGCGGTGCGCAGCATGATGTCCTCGATCCAATCCGTGCCCGGCCAGCCGCTGGCCGGACCGCTCTCCAAACCGATGCACCAGGGCGTACCGCCATCGGCCACGATCTGATCCGTCAGGGCCATCATCTCGTCCCAGGTCTTGGGTACCTGATACCCTTTGGCCGCGAAGGCCTTGGGGTTGTACCAGACCAGGCTCTTGATGGCCACCTTGTAGAAAATACCGTACAAATGGCCGTCGTAACTGGCCAGGTCCACCCAGGACTGGCCGTAATCGGCCTTGATCTTCTCCACATCCATGAAGGAATCCAGCGGAACCAGATGGCCGGCCTTGGCCAATTCGTACAACTGACCGGGGTTGGGCAGAATGGCAATGTCGGGTGGGTTGCCGGCCTCGACCCGGGTGGTCAGCACGGCGGCCAGGTCGCGGGTGCCCTCAAAGGCCACGCCAATCCCCGTCTCCTTGGTGAAGGGCGCGACAGCATCCTGAAAGGCCACCCGCTCGTCACCGCCCCACACCCCCATGACAGTGATGGCGCCCTTGGGGGCCGGCACTTCTACGGTGACCTCCACGGTCTCCTTGACAGGCACGGTGACTTTCACCTCCACCGTCTTTTCCACCGGCACCATGACGGTCTTCGGCGCACAGGCCGTGAGAAGCAGGCTCAAGGTCAACAACACAACAAACACGCCGAACAACAGGCGATTGCGGGACATGGTACACCTCCTGACACATGCGAACTACGGCTCAAACAGGGTTCTCATCGGACAAAGCCTCTCCGAGAGACATCGTGCCTTTTCTTTAGCGGCTCTCACCTCCTTCCCTAATCAGACTAAGCCCCACAAGAGGCCCGGACCACCAGCGTGGTCTGCAACAGCGTCTGCGGTTGACTCGTGAAGCCAAATTCGATGACATCCAGCAAAACGCGCCCCACCTCCTCGCCCAGGCGCAACGCAGGGACATGCACCGTGGTCAATGGAGGCGTGGTAAAACGCGATGTGGTGATGTCGTCAAAACCCACCAGGGCGATGTCGTGGGGCACGCGCAACCCCCGGTCCCAGATCGCCTTTAGAGCGCCCAGGGCCACCATGTCGCTGGCCACGAAAACCGCGGTAGGAGGTTCTTCCAGTGCCAACAACGACCGCATCGCCTCTTCACCGCTTTGTTCGTCGAAGTTGCCATAGCGCACCAGTGTCTCGTCATAAGCCACGCCCGCCGCGGCCAGCGCCTGGCGGTAGCCCTCCAGGCGCTGCTGGCTGGCCACATACGCCAGGGGCGCGTTGGTGATCAGAGCAATCCGGCGATGGCCCAAACCAAGCAGATGCTCGACCGCCAGACGCGCCCCCTGAATGTTGTCCACATCCACCCAGGGGATCTCCGTGCCGGGGATCTGCCCGTGAAGGACCAGGGGGTATCCCTGCTGGTGCAACTCTTCTAGGTAGGGCATCTCCGCCCGTGGTCCAGAGAGAATCAAGCCGTCGGCGTAGCGGCCGCGCGCCAGTTCGAGGAACACCTCATCCGGTTCGTCCGGCTCCAGCGGGCGGAAAATCAGGTGGTAGTCGTGCTGCTTGAGCACCCGGGTCAGCCCTTGCAGCAACGCCGGCAGAAAGGCGTCTCGATAGTTCACATCCGGGCCGCGATGCCAGACCAGCGCCACGGTCGCCGTGCGCCCTTGAGCCAACCGTCTGGCCGAGGCGTGGGGGAAATAGTGAAGTTTGCGCGCCGCCTCCAGGACCTTGCGGCGCGTCTCGGGACTGATGTGCACCGTCTGGACATTGTTCAACACCAGCGAGACGGTGGTGCGCGAAACGCCTGCCAGGCGGGCAACATCGTAAGAAGTGGGGCGCTTGGTCGAAGGGGTCATCTCTCACCTGGGCACGAGGCCGGGTACTAACGCGCGTTAGTGACAATTTCAGTATACAGATTTCTCTCCCCTATGTCAACATGAATTCCCAAGGCACAGCGGTTCGTCCCACCCCCTCCTTGCCGCAGTTCCGGGCTCCTCAACACGACAGAGGCAAAGGCAAGCGCAAAGCCCCCTATCAAGCGCGCTGCGCCACCTGCCCCAAAGGCACCAGGGTCACCTGGTCGCCCAAGGCGCGTCGCAGGTCGGCGCTGCGCAGGATGACCGCCACTCCCGGCTCCCCCGAGCCTACCGACATCTCCTCGGGGGCGAAGGCTCGGGGATCGGCCAGAATGGGCACCGCTTGCCGCAACCCCAGCGGCCCCACGGCCCCCACCGGGTAACCCGTGACCGCCAACACCTCCTCCGGCGTGGCCGTGGTCACCCGCGAGACGCCCAGGTGACGCCGCAACACTGGCCAATCCACGCGCAGACCGCCGGGCATCAACACCAGCACGAAATGGCCATCGCCCACCCGAAAAAGCAGCGAACGCACCACCTGTTCCAAACGCTGGCCGCGCTCCCTGGCCGCCTGCTCCAACGAGCGGATGGGGTGTGCATGATGATACACCCGGAACGGGATATCCTGCGCCTGCAACACGCGGGCCACCGGCGGCAAAGAAGTCTGCTCGGTCACGGTCACCTCCTTCGACCTCCGACAGAGTGGAGGGCGCCGGTTCGTTCTTGACATATCTCGCTAAAGACTTGCACATTCCCCCGGCGCGTGCTATAATGCGGCATCGCTGGGGGCCTCTGGCAACCGGCACCTTTAGGATTGTACTCCACTCCCATCCCCCATCATACGGAAGCGAACCAAATATGCGCATAGCCGAGTTAGAAAAGGCTTCATTGGCGGAACTACGCCAAATCGCGCGGGACTTCAAAATTCCCCGCGCCAACCGGCTGAAGAAAGAAGACCTCATCATCAAAATCCGTGAGGCCGAAGCAGCCGCCGAAGGGTTGGAGGTCCGGGGTGGCATTCTGGAAATCATGAACGAAGGCGTAGGCTTTCTCCGCGCCGAGAACTACCGCCCTGGTCCCAACGATGTCTACGTCTCCCCCACGCAAATCCGGCGTTTTGGCCTGCGACCGGGGGATCTGGTCATCGGGGTCGTTCGTCCACCCAGGGACACCGAGCGTCACTATGGGCTGCTGAAAGTCGAGAGCATCAACGGCCTGCCCCCGGAAGAGGCTCTGAAACGCCCACGCTTTGAAGACCTGGTGCCCATCTTTCCCGAAGAGCGCTTTGACCTGGAAACGGACCGCTGGACATTAGCCACCCGATTGATCAACCTGGTGGCCCCCATCGGGCGGGGTCAACGCGGGCTCATCGTCTCGCCCCCCAAAGCGGGCAAGACCACCATTTTGAAGCAAATCGCCAACGCCATCTCCACCAAGTATCCCGATGTGCATCTGATGATCGCCCTGATCGGCGAACGGCCCGAAGAAGTGACCGACATGGACCGCTCCGTGGACGCCGAGGTGATTTCTTCTACTTTCGACGAGCCGGTCACTTCGCATGTGCAGGTGGCCGAAATCGTGTTGGAGCGGGCCAAACGCCTGGTGGAAGTGGGCCGGGATGTGGTCATCATGCTGGATTCCATCACTCGCCTCTCCCGGGCCTACAACCTGGTAGTCACCCCCTCAGGGCGCACCCTCTCCGGCGGTATTGATCCCGCAGCGCTTTACCCGCCCAAACGCTTCTTCGGCGCGGCCCGCAACATCGAGGATGGCGGCTCGCTGACCATCATCGCCACCTGCCTGATCGATACCGGTTCCCGGATGGACGATGTGGTGTACGAAGAGTTCAAAGGCACGGGGAACATGGAGTTGCACCTCTCGCGCAAGTTGCAGGAACGCCGCATCTTCCCCGCCATTGACATCGAGCGCTCCGGCACCCGCCGCGAGGAACTCCTTCTGGGACCGGACATCACCCAGCGCGTGTGGCTGATGCGCCGGATGTATCAGCAAATGATCACCCCACCCCCCAACGGCGCGGGGATGGATATGGCCACGGCCACCGAGGCCATTCTCAATCGCCTGATAAAGACCCGCAACAACATGGAATTTCTGGAGACGCTCACGGAGGACCTATGAAACGCCACACCCTTTTTGGTTGGTTGATGGCCTGGGTGCTGCTGAGCGCGGCTTTCCTTCCCGTGATGGGGCCGAAACCTGTGGCTGCCTCAGGCCAATCGAGCTCCAATCAGGAACCCACGGTGGTCCTTCCGCCCCTGCCTTACCTGACCGACCTCCCGATCACCGGCATCCATCGCACCCTCACCTGGTACACCATCATTCCCCCACGCCCGCGCCTGGAAGTGGTGGAATATACCGTGCAGGAAGGCGATGCCCTGTTTGGCATCGCCAAGCGCTTCGGCATCAAGCCGGAGACCATCCTTTGGGCTAATCCCAAACTGGAAAACAACCCCGATATCCTCCGACCGGGGATGGTGCTGAAAATCCCCCCGGTGGACGGGGTGCTCTACAAATGGAAAGAGGGCGACACCTTCGAAAAGGTGGCCCAGGAGTTCGACGCCAAGCCTGAGGACATCATCAACTTCCTGGGCAATCGCATCGACCTCACCGACCCCCAGGTCAAGCCAGGGCAATGGGTCATGGTGCCCGGCGGGCACAAAGCCTTCCGCCAGTGGGTGATCCCGGTCATTCCGGACGGGAACGCCGGCGTGGCCCTGAGCCACCTGGGCCCGGCTTACTGTCCCGAGTGGTACAGCAAACAGGGCGGCACGGGCACCTTCATCTGGCCGGTTTCCATCCATCGCGTGGTGGGCAACCCCTACGCGCCCTGGCACCTGGCGCTGGATTTGGCCACCTGGGTGGGCGAACCCATCCGCGCGGCGGATTCGGGCGTGGTCGCCTACGCCGGCTGGTCCACGGTGGGCTATGGGTACATGGTGCTCATCGACCACCGCAACGGGTACCAGACCCTGTACGCTCACATGAGCCGCGTGTTCGCCCGCTGCGGTCAAGGGGTAGTGCAAGGGCAAACCATCGGCCTGGGCGGCAGCACGGGCAACTCCTCCGGCCCCCACCTGCACTTCGAGGTGCGCTACATGGGCGGCTTCATCAATCCGTGGAGCGTGTTGCCCCCACCCTGAGATGGTGGAGCGCTCTCAACGAAACAAAACGCGGCAAGGCTTCGAGGCCTTGCCGCGTTGTTCTTTCCGCCCCCGCTTCAGATCAGGGCGCGACCTTTTCGACATAGTTCACCACGCTTTCACACCCCTGTGGGAAGCGCTGGCTCACATGCGCCCAGTCCAGAGGCTCCTTAGCGCCCCAGGTGCGGAGCAGGGCCTCGTAGGTGCAATCAGGGCCGTTGTAGTTGGCCAGGGTGAAACGCCACAAGTCGGTGTACCCGCTGACATAGGACGGCGTCCGGCGGGTAATGTTACGCACCGTTTGGCCGATCTGGCGGCAATAGGCGCGCACCAGGTGGGCGAACAACAACACCGCCTCTTCACTGCGCTCCAGGTCAATGCCGTAGGGGCAATCGTAACAGGACAAATTCGCCTGCGCCCACACGGATTCGTACAGCAGACGCCGTTGATAGGGATTGAGATGGGCGTAACCGTAAACACAACGCCACTCGCCCAGCACTTCATCGCACAACGGTTGAGCGATGTCCGTCTCCCAAAGCAACAAAGTGTCCATCCCGTGGGGGGAAAGTTGCCCAAACCCCGCCTCCACCCGCTGGGGGAACTCGGCGGGCCAAAACTGGCTTTCCTGGGCGAACATGCGCTTGAGCAGCGTGGCCGGCACCCCCACCTCACGGGACGCCTGCCAGATGCTCTCATCGAAGCGATTCTGCCAGGCCAGCACCTCTTCCTGGGCCAGCGCAATACCGCAGGGGCTGGCCGTGCCATTGGGCAACAGGCCCCCGTCGGGGCACGACGAAGCATCGACGATGCCATGGGCGATCAGCCGCCCGCCCAGGTACAGGTAAGGCACATCGGTCGCCAGATCGGCGGGGTCAGGCGGCGTATCCAGCCATTCGGGCAAAGGCTCCGTTGGGGGCAGAAGGGCCCAGGCCTGGGCACACCAATCCACACCAGCGTCGCGCCAGCGGTCGCTCAGGATATCCACCAGCACCTCCCCATTCTCCTGGGGGATCAGGCGCACGGTGGCCACATTCTGCGAGGAGTCATCGCCCAACGACGAAACGGCCGAAAAGCGCACCGTGTAGCGGGTTTCACCGGCGGCCTGCTTTGGGGAAAGCAAAACGAAACACTCCGCTCCCTGACAATGGGTGGTGGATTGCCCGGAAACGGCCACAATGACTTCGGTGATCTCGGCATCGGGGAACGGCTCTACCCCCTCGAAGCGCAGCACCACCGGGTCCAGACAGCGAAAATGGGGGAAGTCCGAGGTGCAGTTCTCCAGATAAAGGTCCACCCAAGGGGGTGGGTAAGTGCGCGTGACCTGATGGGTGACCTCAGACTGCCCAACAAAGAATAGGTAATACCCCTCGCAAGTGGTCACATCACCCCCGCTGAGAGCCGCCTCACAAGGCAGCGTGTCCACCCAGGTGTCGTAGGCCTCCTGCCCGCAGAAACGCAACACATCCAACCCGGTAGGCCGGTCGGGGTGATTGATATAAAGCCGACAAAGGATTTTGTCGGGCTCGGACCAGGCTAGCAACCACCATTCGTACAGCGTCTCGGTGACGGTTTCGGTGCGCTGACGCGGACCAGGTTCTTTGGCCAGCGCCACCTGCCGGCCCCACCCCAACACGCTTATCAGGATCAGCAAGATAATCAGCCCTCCCTGAGCAGGCGTCAGGCAGAGGGAACGCTTGCGGCAGCACCGCCATCCCTGAAGGTTACTTGGTCGCCCCTCGCGACAAAGAAGCATCGCGACGCCCTCTTTCCTCGGCAAAGGATTTCAGGCTCCAGGCGATGAACACCAATCCCAGGGCCACCAAGGTTAACACCCGAAAGGCACTCTGATAACCCGAGACGCCGCCACCCAAACTGGCGGCCAACGCGCCCACCAGCGCGCCGGTCACCAGTTGCCCGATTTTGGTCATCAAGGAGATCACTCCCTGGGCAGCGGAACGCTCCGTAGCCGGGACCTCGTTCAGCATGATATACCGCAACGGCGCGCCAAGCAAAGCCGAAAGACCCAGGCCAAAGAGCACGCTGGCGGTCAAGAAGGTGGGCCACGAGAGCGAGGGCCCGCTGAGCACGGCCAACCCCACCGTGGTGAGCGAGGTACCCACGATCACCACCAGGCGCGAGCCTCGAGCATCAAGCAAACGCCCAAACAGCGGAGCGCCCACGGCCATCGCCGCCACGGCGGGCAACAGCGCGAAACTGGACTGGGAAGGCGTCAGCCCCAACGCGGCCACCAGCAATGAGGGGACGAAGACCATGGCCCCTTCAATCACCCCGGCGCCGAAGGCCAACCCATTGACCCGGCGCAACTGCCCGGTGCCGAAAAGGGCCGGGCGCACCAGCGGGTCGGCCGCGCGGGTCTCCACCCAGATCAGCAAACCCAGCAGAATCAGAGCCGCCACCAGCCAGCCGCCCGTGGCTGCCTGATACAGGCTTGCTGCCAGGTGCTCCACCTCCAGGTGATTGAGGCCGAGGGTGAGCGCCGCCAGAAAGCCGCTCAGCGCCAACAGCCCACCCCAATCCAAACCGTGAATCTCGGCCGCGCGGGTGGTGGGCAGTTCCCGCCACGCCCAGGGGATGAGCACCAAAGCGAAAGGCAACGGCCCCCAGAAGAGCATCTGCCAGCCAAAACGCAGCAACACGCCACCGAAAATCGGGCCGATGATGAAGGCAATGCCGAACACCGAGCCGATGAGTCCCAGCGCCCGCCCTCGCCGCTCGGGGGGGAAGGTGTCGCCGATGACCGCCGAAGCCACGGGGAAAATGCCCCCCGCGCCAAAGCCCTGCAATGCCCGCCCGACCACCACCACGGCCAGCGAAGGCGCCAGGGCCACCACCACCGACCCCACGGCAAACAACACCACATCGGCCACATACACCGAGCGCCGCCCCAAACGGTCGGCCAACTTGGCCATCAGGGGCGTGCCGATCAGGTTAAAGAGCAGATAGGCCGTAAAGACCCAGGAAACCTCCCGGTCACTGACGCCAAAGGCGTCCCGAATGGCCGGCAGGGCCGGGCCGACGATGGCGATATCCATGGCGGCCATGAGCACGCCGAAGAACAACAAAGCCAGTAAACGGTTGCGTTGACGCCCGTTCATAAGGGCACAAGACCTCCGTCAAGAATGCCGTGCAGTGAAGAAGCCGTCAAAGCCCCTTCGCCGCGCCTCCTTACTCCGGGAAAATGGCCGGACGGGCGGCAGGGGCAAAGGTGTCCACCATCTCCGCGTCCAGGGCGTTCTCACGGCAAAGGGCCGCGTACAAATCGGCGCTGGGGCGTTTGGTGCGCACCTGGGTTTCCGGGTCCAGGGCCCAGAGGCCAAAGCGCCGCGTCCAACCGTGATGCCATTCAAAGTTGTCCACCAGGGTCCAGTGAAAATAGCCCTTGATGGGCACATTGTTGTTGATGACCCGCCACATCTGGTGCACATGCTCGGCCAGATAACGGGGGCGCAGGGTATCGTGACTGTCCTCCACCCCGTTCTCGGTGACGATGATGGGCAGGCCGTAGCGGGCCACCCGGCGCAGCGTGTGCGCAAAGGCCAGCGGCTCGTGGGCGATGTCCCCGTGCTCGCTCAACGGGGCCTCCGGGCGGTAAAAGCGGCGGCTGAACAACGCCTGCGGCGCCCAGGTGAAGGCCACTTGCTCGGCCGTGTAGTAATTCACCCCGAGGAAGTCCTGCTTTCCCCGGAGTTCCGGGGCTTTGCGTCGTCCCCAGGGGGTCAACAACACCCCCTCGCCCAAGGCCCGCAAGAAGAAGGCGTTGAACAGCCGATCCTGCCAGCGGGCCAGCACCCCGTCAGGGGGGAACCAGGGGCGGGCGGCCTGCATGGGCCGCAAATGATGCACCAGGCCCACCCTCGCCTCCGGGTGCACGCGATGGATGACCTCGTAAGCTGCAGCGTGGGCGCGGGCCATGTGTTCCATCACCTGCAGCGCCTTCGGCACATCATCCTGACGCCCCGGCGGGAACTCGCCGGTCACATAGCCCAGCACGGCATACACATTGGGCTCGTTGATGGTACACCACAGGGGCACATACTCCTTGAGCGCCTCGACCACCTTTTCCACATAGCGGGCAAAGGCCGCCACCACTTCGGGCCGTTCCCAGCCCCCTTGCTCACTCAGCCACAAAGGGTCGGTGAAGTGATGCAGGGTGACCACGGGGGTCAGGTTGCGCTCCACCAGCCCCCGCACCATCTGGCGGTAATGGTCGAGGGCCTCCTCATCCCAGCGGTCAGGGGCCGGCTGGATGCGGCTCCACTCCACCGACAGGCGATGGGCGTTCTGCCCGGCCTCGGCGGCGCGGTCGAAATCCTCCCGCCAGCGACCGCCCCACCAGTTGCAGGCCAGGGCCGCGCTGTGCCCCTGGGCGATGTGCCCCTCCTGCTCCCAGGCCCACCAGTTGTTGTTCGTGTTCTGCCCCTCGACCTGGTGTGACGAAGTGGCCGTACCCCAGAGAAAACCGCGGGGGAACACAAACCGAGCCTTGATGGTCATTGCGGAACCTCCACCGAGGGCAGGCGTCTTCTTGGGGGCGTCACCCCACCCTCAATATTCGATAACGCTGATTTGGCGCAACTTGGGTAGGCGATGAAAGGCAAAAATTTCGCGCACCGTGCCCGTCAACCCCCGCACCACCAGACTGTGGGTGCGAGCGCCTTCAGCTTCGTACTTCACGCCCTGCAACAACGAGCCTCTGGTAATGCCCGTGGCGGCGAAGAACACATCGTCGGAGGCCACGAGGTCGTCCATGGTGAGCACCTTGTCGAAATCGTAGCCCATCTCCTCGCCGCGACGGCGCTCCTCCTCGTTGCGGGCGTAGAGTTTGCCCTGAATCTCCCCGCCCATGGCGCGCAACGCGCAGGCGGCCAGCACGCCTTCGGGCGTCCCGCCGATGCCCAGGAGCACATCCACGCCCACCTCGGGCATGGCAGTCATCAACGCGCCAGCCACATCGCCATCGGGGATCAGGCTGATGCGCGCGCCCAGGCGGCGCACCTCGGCGATGAGTTCGGTGTGGCGCGGGCGGTCGAGAATGACCACCATCAGGTCGCGCGCCTCTTTGCCTTTGGCCCTGGCGATATTGCGCAGGTTGACCTCCACCGGGGCCTCAATATCCACCACGCCCCTGGCCTCCGGGCCGACGGCGATTTTGTTCATGTACACGAAGGGGCCAGGGTCGAACATGGTGCCCCGCGGAGCCACGGCTACCGTAGCGATGGCATTGGGCAACCCCATAGCCGTGGGGCGGGTACCGTCGATGGGGTCCACGGCGATGTCCACCTCAGGCGGCTCGCCGGTGCCTACCCGTTCGCCGTTGTAGAGCATGGGGGCTTCATCCTTTTCGCCCTCGCCGATGACGATGACGGCGTCCATCTCAATGGTATTAAGCATCAGGCGCATGGCATCGACCGCCGCCTGATCGGCAGAAATCTTGTCGCCGCGGCCCACCCAGCGCCCGGCCGCCAGAGCGGCCGCCTCGGTCACCCGCGCCAGTTCCATGGCCAGGTTGCGGGTGGGCGAACGGCCTTGCAGGGTCTTGCTCATAGGGTACCTCCCAGGGAAGAACTCGCGCTACCCCTTCGGTAGAGACGCCCCCAGGGCACCCCTACCGAAGGGGCAGGCTTAAACCAACTGCCACAACACCAACAGGCCGTAGGCCAGCGGCGCGGCCCACAGCCAGGAATCGATCCGATCAAAAGCGCCTCCGTGGCCAGGAAACAGCCGTCCCGAATCCTTCTGCCCGGCCTGCCGCTTGAACATGCTTTCGGCCAGGTCGCCCAAGGGGGCCAAAACAGCGATGACCAGCCCCATCAGGGCGGCATGGGCGGCGCTCATCCCGGGGATGGGCCCGGCCAGGGCGTTCCAGGCCGCCGCCAGCACCACCGCACCCAGCACGCCGGTGACCACGCCGGCCAGATACCCTTCCCAGGTCTTCTTGGGGCTCAGGCGCGGCGCCAAAGGGTGGCGTCCCATCGTCCGGCCCACGAAATACGCCCCGGAATCGGCGATCCAAATTGTGGGCAGGGCCAGCAACAGCCACCACATACCCTGGGGCGCCTGGCGCAAGGTGACGAAATAGGCACCCAGGTAGCCGATGTAGACCCCTCCGCTCAGGGTAAGGGCAAAGTCTGTACCACTCTCCGTCGCGCCGCGCTCGTAATCCACCAGATGCCAGGCCACGGCGAGCAGGGTGAAAAAAGTCAGCAGGGCCGAGTCCAGGGTGGTGCCCCATTCCAGGCGTGCCAGGGGAAAGCCCACCGCAGCCAACACCAGCAAGGGCCGCGCCGGCCCGCGACCCAGGGCCGCGCTCAGGTTCGCATATTCCCACGCTGCCACACCCAGCAAAAAGGCGACCAGGGCCACAAAGGCCAGGCCGCCCAGATAAATCAATCCCAACCCCAGGGGGAGAAGAACCACCACCACCAATACGCGCTCACGGAGCATGCTCATCCTTTCCTGTCGCGGTGGGCTCCGTGCTCACCTCGACCGCTCACGAAGATGGGCCGTCGGAGGCCGTTCCGCCGTCGTCCAAGGGGGCTGTCTCATCCTCCGAGACGCGGCCAAAGCGGCGCTCGCGGCGGCTGTAGTCTTCCAAGGCCTTGCGCAACTCCTCTTTGTCAAAATCGGGCCAGTACACCGGCGTGAAGTACCACTCGGCGTAGGCCGACTGCCAGAGCAGAAAATTGCTGATGCGCACCTCGCCCGAGGTGCGGATGACCAGATCCGGGTCCGGACAGTCTGCCGTGTAGAGATAACGGCTGACCAGCGCCTCGTCCACTTCGTCCGGGCGCACGCCGTCGCAGATCATCTTGCGGATGGCCTGCACAATCTCATCCCGTCCGCCGTAGTTGAAGGCCACATTGAGCACCAGACGCCGGTTGTGCTTCGTGCGCTCCACCGCAGCGCGAATCTTCGCCTGCAGGTCGGGCCGCACGCCTTCCATTTTGCCCACATGGCGGATCTGCACGCCCTCGGCATCCAGTTCGTCCAACTGCTGATCGATGACCTCCTCCATGATGTTCATCAACCCGTCCACCTCTTCCTTGGGACGGGCCCAGTTTTCGGTGGAAAAGGCGAAAATGGTGAGATACTGGATGCCGAACTCCACGCAGGCACGAATGATGCGCCGGAGGTTGTCCACCCCAGCGCGATGACCAGCCAGTCGAGGCAACCCCCGCGCCCGCGCCCAGCGACCGTTGCCATCCATGATGATCGCCACATGGGTGGGGATTTTCAGTTCGGCGTCCGGCAGGCGTCCCTCAGGGTCGCTCATTCCTCTAAAATCTCCCGTTCCTTGATTTCACTCAACTGATTGGCCTCTTCGATGTACTTGTCCGTCAAATCCTGCACCTTCTGTTCCGCCCGTTTGCGCTCGTCCTCGGAAATCATCTTCTCGCCTTCCAATTCCCGCAGGTCCTTGATGGCGTCCCGGCGCACATTGCGGATGGCCACCCGCGCCTCCTCCACCCGGCGATGGACCACCTTGACCAACTCCCGCCGGCGCTCCTCGGTGAGCGGGGGCAGAATCAGCCGAATGCTGTGGCCGTCGTTGTTGGGGGTCAACCCCAAATCCGAGTTGCGGATGGCTTTCTCAATGGCCTTCAGGCTGGAAGGGTCAAACGGTTTGATGAGCAACTGGCGGGGCTCCGGCACGGTGATGGTGGCAATCTGCATCAAAGGTGTCGGTACGCCATAGTACTCCACCTCCAGGCGTTCCACCAGAGCCGGGTTTGCCCGTCCGGTGCGAATGCCGCGCAACTCATCTTCCAAAACCCGCACCGCGCCCTGCATGCGATGTTCCGCATCCTGCAACACTTCCTTGATCATCGCGCTCCTCCTTGCACATGGGACGAGGCAAGATGAAATGACGCTCCAATTTTATCACAGCCACGACGAGTGAAGGTGATGGTAGAATTATCCTGCCTGCACCAGAGCAGTGCACATTCCTGCGAGGGAGGACAGCCCGATGAACCCCAAAAAACTGACGGTGGTGGTGCCCATGGCCGGCTTGGGCACCCGTTTGCGCCCCCACACCTGGAGCAAACCCAAACCGCTGGTGCGGGTGGCGGGCAACACCGTGCTGGGGCATGTGCTGGATATGTTCCAGGCGCTCCCCGCGGAGCAACTGGAACTGGTGTTCATCGTGGGTTACCTGGGCGAGCAAGTGCCCGCCTATCTGCAAAAGCACTATCCTCATCTCAAGGCCCACTTCGTGGAGCAAACGGAGCGGTGGGGACAATCCCACGCCCTGTACCTGGCCCGCGACTTTTTAGAGGGCCCAGTGTTGATGATTTTCGTGGACACCATTATGGAAGCCGACTTCGCCTTTCTGGCGAACCCACCCGACGAAGGCATCGCCTGGGTGAAGCCGGTAGAAGACCCCCGGCGGTTCGGTGTGGCCGTGCCCGACGAGCAGGGCTATGTGCAACGTATCATCGAAAAACCCGATACTACCGAGCACCACCTGGCCGTGGTCGGGTGTTACTACTTCCCCGAGGGCCGCGACCTGGCCGCCGCCGTGGAAGAGCAAATCAGCCAAGACATCAAGACCAAAGGCGAGTACTACCTGGCCGACGCCATCAACCTAATGCTGCAACGCGGGCTGCGGATGCGTACCCAATCCGTGAACATCTGGCTGGACGCCGGGACGCCTGAGGCCCTGTTGGAGACCAACCGCTATCTGCTGGCCAACGGGCGGGACAACACCTGGGAAACGCCGCGCCCCGGGGTGACCATCATCCCCCCGGTGTACATCCACCCCACGGCCCAGGTGGAGGAGGCCGTCATCGGCCCCCATGTATCCATCGGCGCCCAGGCCAGGGTGTTCCGGGCCGTGCTCCGCGACACCATTCTGGACGACCACGCCGAGGTCAGCCAATGCGTGCTCGATGGCAGCCTGGTGGGCCAATACGCCCGCATCCAGGGCCATCCCCAAAGGCTGAACATCGGCGATCATTCCCACATCGAGTTTTAGCCATGCGTCGCCCCAACCCATGGGATCGGCTCACCCAGCCCTGGCAGCCCATCGAGGTGCGCTGTCGCTCCGAGTACCGTTACGCTCAGGAGCCTCAAGCGCTGCGCTGGGAAAGTCAATGGGTGACCGTGCAGCGCATCGTGGCCCGCTGGCAGACTCCCGAAGGGCCGGCCTTTCGCCTGCTGACGGCGGATGGCCGGCTTTATGACATCCGCCATCGGGAAGATGCCGCCCAATGGGAGGGGCGACAACTTTAGGAAGCGCCCCCGCTTCCCTGTTCCCGGCATACCCCTAGGGCGTCCTGTCCCCACTTCCGGGAGCAGGATGTCGCCTGGGGTTCCTCAACCTTTCCTCATTCCAGGAGGCCATTCATGATCATCGGTGTCCCCAAGGAAATCAAAGACAACGAATACCGGGTCGCGGTGACGCCCGGCGGTGTGGAAATGTTGCGCCAGCACGGGCATCGGGTGCTGGTGCAGGCCAGTGCGGGCGAAGGGAGCGGCTTCTCCGACGAGGAATACGCCCGCTCCGGCGCCGAAATCCTACCCACGGCGGCCGAGGTGTGGAACAACGCAGAAATGATCATGAAGGTCAAGGAGCCTCGGCCCGAGGAGTACGGCTTTTTACGGGAGGGCCTGCTCCTGTTCACCTACCTCCATCTGGCCGCGGAGGAGGAGTTGACCCACGAACTGCTGCGGCGCAAGGTGGCCGCCGTGGCCTACGAAACGGTGGAGTTGACCGACGGGCGGCTGCCGCTGCTGACCCCGATGAGCGAAGTGGCCGGACGGATGGCCGTCCAGGTGGGAGCCCATTACCTCGAAAAGGCCCACGGCGGGCGCGGCAAGTTGTTGGGCGGCGTCCCCGGTGTGCGACCGGCCCAGGTCACCATCATCGGCGGCGGCGTGGTGGGCACCAACGCGGCCAAGATCGCCCTGGGCATGGGCGCCCATGTGGTCATCATTGACAAAAACATCGACCGCCTGCGCTACCTGGAAGACGTACTGCACGGCAACCTGACCACCTTAGCCTCGAACCCGCTCAACATTGCCAACGCGGTCCAGCGCGCCGACCTGCTCATCGGGGCTGTGCTCATCCACGGCGCCCGGGCGCCCAAACTGGTCACCCGCGAGATGGTGAGCACCATGAAGCCCGGTAGCGTGATCGTGGATGTGGCCATCGATCAGGGCGGCTGCGTGGAAACCAGCAAACCCACCACCCACAGCCACCCCACCTACGAAGTTGACGGCGTCACCCACTACGGCGTGACCAACATGCCCGGGGCGGTGCCGCGCACTTCCACCTACGCCCTCTCCAACGCCACCCTGCCTTATGCGCTGCTCCTGGCCAACCACGGGTTAGAAGAAGCCGTGAAGAACAACCGGGCGCTGGCCAAAGGGGTGAACACCTATCAGGGCGCCGTGACCTATCCCGCCGTGGCCGAAGCCTTTGGCCTGGAATACACCCCCCTGGAGAAGTTACTGGCATGAGTGTGGCCTTTTCTCCCAAAATTGCCCGGAGGGTGCATGCCATCAAACCCTCCGGGTTGCGCAAGTTTTTCGACATCATAGCGTCCCGGCCGGAGATCATCTCCTTAGGCATCGGGCAGCCCGACTTCGCCACCCCCGAGGTCATCCGTCAGGCCGGCATCGAGGCCATCGCCACCGGGGACATCGGCTACACAGCCAACCCCGGGCTGCTGGAACTGCGCGAGGCCATCGCCATCCACCTGGCGCGCCGTTATGGGGTGCACTACGACCCGCAACAGGAAATCGTGCTCACCGTGGGGGTGTCTGAGGGGCTTTTCCTGGCCCTGGCCGCTTTGCTGGACCCCGGCGACGAGGTCCTGCTGCCCACCCCCTGCTTCGTGGCCTACCCCGCCATGATCACCCTGGCCGGGGGCGTGCCGGTGGAGGTGCCCCTGCGGGCCGAGGATGACTTCCAGCCCAACATCGAGGCGCTGGCCCAACACCTCAGCCCGCGCACCAAGGCCATCCTCATCAATTACCCCCACAACCCCACCGGGGCCGCGGCGCGGCGCGAGGCCATGGAAGCCCTGACGCGCTTTGCAGAAGAACACGACCTGGTGGTCATCTCCGACGAGATCTACGACCAACTGGTCTACGATACAGAGCATATCTGCTTCCCGGCGCTGGGAGGGGCCTGGCCGCGCACGGTGCTGTTGGGTGGGTTTTCCAAAGACTATGCCATGACCGGCTGGCGGTTGGGCTACGCTGCCGCCCCGGCTCCCATCCTCCAGGCCCTGCTGCGCATTCACCAGCACCTCATCATGGCCGCGCCCGCCATAGCCCAGTACGCGGCCTTAGAAGCCCTGCAAAACCCCCGGGCCGCCGATGCCGTGGCGGCCATGCGCGCCGAGTACGACCGCCGACGGCGGCTTATCGTGGACGGGCTGAACGCCATGGGGTTGACCACCCGCGAGCCGCAAGGGGCCTTTTACGCTTTCGCCGAGGTGCGCGGCACTGGCCTGGACGACGAGGCCTTTGCCTGGCGCCTGCTGGAGGAGGAAGAGGTGGCCGTGGTGCCCGGCTCGGCCTTCGGCCCGGGCGGGGAAGGCTTCATCCGCTGCTCCTACGCCACGGCCTACGAGAAAATCGAGGCGGCGTTAGAGCGGATGGCCCGCTTCGTGCAGCGGCTGCGGGTTCATTAAAAAAAGCGTCTTCCTTTTCCAAGACCTGGCAGCCTCTGCCGTCTGTCAGGTCTTGAAATTTTAAGGTACACTTAGGGGCACACGGTCCTTTGTTTCTTCCGTAGGTGCAAGAGTGATCTTATGCGCAACGTGGTCATCGGTTGCGGCACGATTGCGGTGCTTGTAGTCTGCTTAGGGGCTTTGGTCCTGGGCGGATTGCTGGTGCTGGGAAGCACGCTGGAAGCCACCCCTCAACCCTCACTCATCCCCGCCCTGCCCACCGCAACCACCGTGTCGACTCCCACCTCCGTCTCCCTGCCGCAGGCCACCGCCACCCCGACCGCCCAGGTCCTTCAAAGGCAGCAACTCTACCGCGCCGTGGTGGAAATCATCACCTGGGCAGACCTGGGCAACGGCCTGGAGCCGGTGTGGAGCGGTTCGGGCACCATCATCGGCCCCCGCGGATACATCCTGACCAACGCCCATGTGGTGCTGCCCACCAAGCCCGGCGAGCGGGTGGATCAACTTCAGGTGCTCATCACCGAGGCCGAGGATCGGCCTCCCACCCCCCGCTATCTGGCCGAAGTGGTGCAGGCCGATGAGCGTCTGGACCTGGCCGTCATCCGCATCACCGCCGACATCCACGGCAACCCGGTGGACCCGAAAACCCTGCATCTCCCGGTGGGGGACTCGGACACCCTGCATCTGGGCGACAGCCTGATCATCCTGGGTTACCCGGGCATCGGCGGCTCCACCATCACCCTGACCAAGGGGGAGGTCAGCGGTTTCACCGCCGAAGCGGGCTACGGCGAGCGCGCCTGGATCAAGACCAGCGCCACCATCGCCAGCGGGAACAGCGGCGGGTTGGCCGCCAACGCGCAAGGGGAACTGGTGGGCGTGCCCACCCAGTTGGGCGTCGGAGACAACGGCAACGAAATCGTGGACTGCCGTCAGTTGGCCGACACCAACAACGACGGCGTCATCGACGAGAACGACACTTGTATCCCGCTGGGCGGGTTCATCAACGCCCTGCGCCCCATCAACCTGGCCAGGCCCCTCATCCAGGCCGCGCTGGAAGGCAAGCCTTTGGTGCAAACGCCCGCGCCCAGCGCCTCCTTGCCCCAGGGCCGCATCATCTACGAGGACGACTTCTCCGACCCCACTACCGGTTGGCCCGTGGGGCAGGACGCCGACGGCGAGACCGCCTATCGGGACGGGGCGTACCTGATGCAGGTAAACACCGCCCAACTGCTCTTATGGGTCAAGGCCGGCTACCAACTGCGCAATGTCATTATCGGCGTCACCGCCCGGGTGGAGACTTCGGTGGGCGACGGCGACTTCGGGCTGATCTGTCGCTATCAGGATGCCGACAACTTTTATAGGTTGGAAATCTCTGAAGACGGCTTCGCCAGCATCTGGAAACGTAGCCATGGGGAACATGTTCCCCTGGTACAATGGAAAAGACTTCCGCCCGCGCTCCGCGGGCTGGATGCTTACACCATCGAAGCCGCTTGCTTAGGCAGCAGCCTGAAACTGGTGGTCAACGGCAAAGTGGTCGCCGAAGCCCACGACCAGGAGTTCAGCACCGGCGATGTGGGCATGATCGTGGGCACCTGGGATACGCCCGGCTTCGGCGTGCTGTTCGATGACTTCGTCCTGCGCCAACCTTAGCTTTACCCTGCACCAAGGAGCGTTGTACACCCCATGAGCATCCAAGAATACCAACCGGTCATCGGCCTGGAAGTCCACGCCGAACTACAAACCCGCTCCAAAATGTTCTGCGCCTGCCCGGTGGTGGACGCCACCACAGCGGAGCCCAACACCGCCGTATGCCCGGTGTGCGCCGGGATGCCCGGCACGCTGCCGGTGGTCAACGAAAAAGCCGTGGAATACGCCCTGCGGGTAGCGCTGGCCCTGGAATGCACCATCAACCAGACCAGCATCTTCGCCCGGAAGAACTACTTTTACCCCGACCTGCCCAAAGGCTACCAGATTTCGCAGTACGAACTTCCCCTGGCGCGCAATGGACGCCTGGTGATGATCACCTCTCAAGGAGAACGCACCATCCGCGTGCGCCGCGTCCATCTGGAAGAAGACACCGGGAAACTCACCCACCTCCAGACGCCCGATGGCCGCACTTACTCTTTGGTTGACCTCAACCGCGCCGGGGTGCCGTTGCTGGAAATCGTCTCCGAGCCGGACATGCACTCCGTAGAAGAGGCGGTGGCCTACGCCACCACCCTGCGCCAGATCCTGCGCTACTTAGGCGTGAACTCGGGCGACATGGAGAAGGGTGTCATCCGCTTCGAGGCCAATGTCTCGGTGCGCCCCAAAGGTAACCAGCGGCTGGGCACCCGCACCGAAATCAAGAACCTGAACAGTTTCCGCGCCCTGGAGCGCGCTGTGGCCCAGGAAATCGAGCGCCAGATCGCCCTGCTGGAACGGGGCGAAACGGTGCAGCAGCAGACCCTGGGCTGGAACGAAGCCGAGCAGCGCCTCTTCGCCCAGCGCAGCAAGGAGGAAGCGCACGACTATCGCTACTTCCCGGAGCCGGACCTGCCGCCGTTGGTCGTGGAGGAGGCGTGGCTGGAGACCGTGCGGGCCTCCCTACCCGAACTGCCACGGGCCAAACGCCAGCGCTTCATGGCGCAATACGGCCTCCCGGCCTACGACGCCCAGGTGCTCACACAAGAGCGCAGCGTGGCCGACTTCTTCGAGCAGACGGTCGCCGCAGCGGGGGAGGCTGTGCCGCCTAAGATGGTGGCCAACTGGATCACCGGCGAGATGTTCGCCCTGTGGAACGCCAGTGGGCGCTCGGCCGAGGATTCGCCGGTCGCCCCGGAGGCCCTGGCCGAACTACTGGGCTTTGTGGGCCGCGGCCAGATCAACCAAAACACGGCCAAGCAGGTGCTGGCCGAGATGGCGCAGAGCGGTCGGTCGGCCCAGGCCATCATCGAGGCCCGCGGGCTGCGGCAGGTGTCCGACGAAGCGCAAATCGCCCGCTGGGTGGACGAAGTGCTGGCTGAGTTCCCCAAAGAAGTGGAAACCTACCTCAACGGCAAGGAGGGGGTGGCCAACTTCCTCTTTGGTCAGGTGATGCGCAAAGCGCGGGGCAAAGCTAACCCCCAGGTGGTGCGGCAAGTGTTGCTGGCCCGGCTGGCGCAACGCAAGAGACTTGACGAGGCCCCGAAATTAGGGTAAAAAGAAATTGGACGGTGTAGGGATGTCGCTCCAAGCAGGATCAAGAGCATGAGTACGCTTTGGTGCCGGCTAAACCCAAGGAGGTCGTGGACAAGCGGGTGACCCACCCAGAGGGCCCCGCTTTATCTTTTTGTTGGCGAGGACAATAATGAGGAAACGCACTGTCAACACCTTTGAAATGGCGCAGCAACAGTTCGACTATGTGGCGGAGTTGTTGGGCCTGGACGAAACGGTTCGCCAGATGCTGCGCTGGCCTTTACGGGAGTATCGCTTTCAGGTTCCCGTGCGGATGGACGATGGGTCCGTCCGGGTATTTTTCGGCTATCGGGTGCAACACAACGACGCCCGCGGCCCGGCCAAGGGCGGCATTCGCTTCCACCCCGCCGAGACCATCGACACCATCCGCGCGCTGGCGATGTGGATGACCTGGAAGACCGCCGTGGCCAACATCCCGCTGGGCGGCGGCAAAGGCGGCGTGGCGGTGGACCCCGCCTCGCTCTCAAAGACCGAACTGGAACGGCTCTGCCGGGGTTGGATCGACCACATCTGGCGGAATATCGGCCCCCGCATTGATGTCCCCGCGCCCGATGTGGGCACCACCCCCCAGATGATGGGTTGGATGATGGACGAGTACTCCAAACTGGTGGGAGAGTACACCCCCGGAGTGATCACTGGCAAACCCGTGAATGGCGGTGGCTCGTTAGGGCGCACCGAAGCCACCGGGTACGGGGTGATCTACCAAATCCGGGAAGCCATGAAACTTCTCAAGATAGACCCCTCTCAGAGCGTGGCGGCCATCCAGGGGTTCGGCAATGTAGCCCAACATACGGCCATCGGTTTCACCGAGATCCTGGGCGGCAAAGTGGCCTGCGTCTCCTATTGGGACCGGACGGATCGCACCGCCTACACCGTAAGCCATCCCGACGGCATCGACCCCCACTTCCTCATCTCCATCACCGACACTTACGGCACCATCGACAAGGACAAGGCCCGCGAAGCCGGTTACCTCATCGAAGAGGGCATGGCCTGGCTGAAGAAAGATGTGGATGTGCTCATCCCGGCCGCCCTGGAAGGGCAGATCACCGGCGAGACGGTGCACTGGATCAGCGATCGGGTCAAGATTTTGGCCGAAGGCGCCAACGGCCCCACCACCCCCGAAGCCGACGAGGTGCTGCGGAAAGACCGCAAGGACATCTTCGTCATCCCGGATTTCCTGTGCAACGCCGGTGGAGTCACGGTGTCCTACTTCGAGAGCGTCCAGAACGACATGAACTACTACTGGCCCCGCGAGGAAGTGCTGGAACGGCTGGACGCCAAGATGACCGAAGCCTTCCACGGAGTGTATCGCCTCTCCGCCGAAGAAAGGGTCTACATGCGCGACGCGGCCTACATGGTGGCCATCGACAGGGTGGTCAAGGCCATGGAGGTGCGCGGCTGGATTTAGTCGGCCCAAAACACGCTGCCGTCAGGCAGCGTGTTTTTGTTGGGTTGCCGTTCTTCACTACCAAGTTATCAAGTTATAAGGAGGAACCCATGAGTTACCGCAATCCCTTCGAAATCGCGCAGCAGCAGTTGGACCAAGCCGCGGAGAAGTTGGGCCTCGATGAGGCCACCCATCAACTGCTCCGTTGGCCCAAGCGAGAGATTCATGTTACCTTCCCCGTGCGCATGGACGATGGCAGCGTGAAGGTCTTCCACGGCTTTCGCGTCCAGTACAACGACGCCCGTGGGCCGACGAAGGGCGGCATTCGCTTCCACCCCGATGAGACCATCGACACGGTGCGCGCCCTGGCCGCCTGGATGACCTGGAAGACCGCCGTGGTGGACATCCCCCTGGGCGGGGCCAAAGGCGGCGTGATCTGCGACCCCCGTCAAATGTCCCAGGGCGAACTGGAGCGGCTCTCCCGCGCATACATCCGTGCCATCGGCACGGCCATGCTGGGGCTGGAAAAGGACGTCCCCGCGCCCGATGTGTACACCAACCCGCAAATCATGGCCTGGATGATGGACGAGTTCTCGGTGATGCAGGGCTACAACGAGTTCGGCATGATCACCGGGAAGCCGCTACCCCTGGGCGGGTCCGTTGGCCGCATAGACGCCACCGCCCGCGGCGGGATGTACACCCTGCGCGAGGCAGCCAAGGCGCTTGGGATCAACCTGAACAGCGCCACCACGGCCATCCAGGGCTACGGCAACGCCGGCACCTTTGCCCACAAACTGGGCGTGGAGATGTTCAACCTCAAAGTGGTGGCCGTGTCGGACTCCAAAGGCGGTATCTACAACCCTCAGGGGTTGGAATACGCCGCGGTGCTCGAGCACAAGAAAAAGACCGGCTCGGTGATCAACTTCCCCGGTGCCGAAAACATCACCAACGAAGAACTGCTGGAGTTGGATGTGGCTGTGCTCATCCCGGCGGCTCTGGAAGAAGTGATCACCGAGGCCAATGCTGCTCGGGTCAAGGGGAAGATCATCGTTGAACTGGCCAACGGCCCCACCACCCCCGAGGCCGACCTCATCCTGCACGACAAGGGGCAGTATGTCATCCCCGACTTCCTGTGCAACGCCGGCGGGGTGACCGTCTCCTACTTCGAGATGGTGCAAAACGCCTACGACTTCTACTGGGACGAGGAGACGGTGTACCAGCGGCTGGATGCCAAGATCACGAAAGCCTTTCATGCCGTGCACACCATGGCCCAAGAGGCCAAGGTGCACAACCGGCTGGCCGCCTACATGGTAGCCGTGGAGCGCGTGGCCGAGACCATGAAGTTGCGCGGTTGGGTCTGATGGCCCTCGAAGTCCTGCCGCCCCCGGAAGCCCATGGCCTCCGGGGGCTGTTTTTCTCTTCCCCCCTTCTGGCACATTTCCTGCTCTGCTGGTGGCGCTGCCGGGAAACTCCGTGCCACTGAAGTCAGGATAGGAGTTGGGACACCCTTAGGAAGGTGCGGCAACCCACAAAGAGCCACACATCTTATGTCGTGTCAAGGGCCTCGTAGAGGTGCAGCGGTGCTGCGCCGTGAGGCCCGAGGCCATGCCAGGACGGCCGGCTCTTGTATCTTGTCCGAACCTCAACACGCTACCCTTGCGTGTTCGCCCGCCTTCATGTAAGATGGAGGCATCCGCGCCGGTCTTCCTTTCAGGAGCCCTGCCATGACCTCTTCACCTCCGCGCCCTTCAACAGCGCCCGACCCGCCGCCGCGGCCCCAGGCGAACCCCTCCCCTGCCGCCGCGGGCCAGGAGCAGGAAAGTGTGCTCAGCCTGTTCCTGCGCGGGGTGTTCTGGTCGTTGCTGGCCGGTCTGCTCCTGATCACCTTTTCGCCCTACCAGGCGGCCCAACTGCGCGTCCGCCTACCTTGGGAGGCTTCGCCTTATGGAACCTCGGGAGGGCTGGTGTACCTTCCCACCCCTACCGGCACCAACGCCGCCCATGTGGGCATCGTGGCCGGCCATTGGGGGCTGGACAGCGGAGCCACCTGCCCCAATGGCGTCACCGAGCAACAGGTGAACTACGAAATCGCCCGCCGGGTTCAGCAGAAGCTGGAAAAAGCCGGGGTGAAGGTGGACCTGCTCCAGGAGAAGGACCCCCGCCTGCAAAATTACCGGGCGGATGTGCTTCTGTCCATCCATGCCGATGTCTGCGTGTGGCCGCCGGAATACGGCGAGAAGGTGAGCGGCTTCAAGCTGGCCTTTGCTTCGGCCGTGCCGCAAAAGGTCGCCATCCAGGCCGCCCAATTCAAGCGCTGCCTGGAATACCGCTACAGCGCCATCACCGGGCTGACCTTTCACCCCTCCACCATCACCAGGGACATGACCGAATACCACGCCTTCGACGAAATCGACCCCAATACCCCGGCGGTGATCATCGAGACTGGCTTTCTGGCGCACGAAAAGGACTACAACCTGCTGGTCAACCATCCTGACCAGGTGGCCCAAGGCATCGCCGCGAGCATCCTTTGCTATTTGCGCAACGAACCGCTGGTGCTGCCCACCGGCACCGCACCGGCCGCGTCGAGCACGGGGGAACCGTGAACCCGTCCAGGCCGTCTGCCCAACAAGCCTTCAGCCGGGCCTGGCGCGCGTTTCGCCAGGGCGACCAACGCGCCGCCCGTCGCTGGGCCGCCCTGGCTGCCCGGCTGGACCCCACCTGGGCCGAGCCGTGGCTGCTCCTGACCGCCGTGGCTACGCCGCGGGCGGCGGTGGCTTACGCCACCCGCGCCGTGGAACTGGCTCCCCAGGACCCGCGCGCCCGTCAGGCGTTGCGTTGGGCTTTACAACGCTGGCGCCGTCAGAAGAAACGCCCCCCTGTGCTGCCGCCCTCCCCCGAGCAGTTGGTGCGCCCCACCTCCCCCCTCTTCCGCTGGTTGGGGTTCGCCCTGGCGGCTTTGCTCCTGGCCGTGCTCTGGGTCGGCATGCGGCAGGTACCCGGGATCGCGGCCATGTTGCCCGCCCAGGAAGCCCCGCCACGCCTCGTGGTGCGTGGTCTCGCCAAGGCGACCTTCACCCCTACGCCAACCCCCACCTTTACCCCCACGCCCACAGCCACGCCCACGCCCACCTTCACCCCTACGCCCACCGCGACGAACACGCCCACCATCACCCCCACGCCCACGAAGACCTCCACGCCGCCCCCGCCCCCGACCCCACGGCCCATCGTAGCCAGCGGCGTGCCCCTGCCCTGGGGCGTCGGCCCCAACGAACGCTGGATCGACATTGACCTCTCCCAACAACGCCTCTACGCCTATCAGGGCACCCGCCTGGTGCGCTCCTTCGTGGTTTCCACAGGGGTTCCGGCCTACCCCACGGTCACGGGGACCTACCGCATCTATGTCAAATACCGCTACACCGACATGTCCGGGCCGGGCTACTACCTGCCCAATGTCCCCTACACCATGTATTTTTACCTAGGCTACGGCATCCACGGCACCTACTGGCACAACAACTTCGGCACCCCGATGAGCCATGGGTGCATCAACATGCGCACGCCGGATGCCGAATGGCTTTTCTACTGGGCCTCGGTAGGCACCGTGGTCAACATCCACCCGTGAAACGAGGCTTATGAAGCGGGACCTTTCCCGACGCGACTTTCTCCGACTCACGGCGTTGAGCCTGTTGGGCTTTGCCCTGCCCACACGATGGGAAGGCCGGAGTCTCAAAGCCGCCTTTCCCCAGGATTTGCAGGGCCGCGTGGCCTGGGACGAGGTGGGCGTTTATGATCGCCCCTCTCGCAAAGGGGTGTGGCGCAAAATGTTCTGGCGGGATGATGTGTTCCCCATCGCCGCCGCCGTCCTGGGCGAGGGCGAACCGATCTACAACCGCATCTGGTACTACATCCCCGGTCAGGGATATGTGCACTCCGGGCCGGTACAGCCCGTGCGTACGGTCATTCAACAGCCCCAACCCGTGCCCGAAGGAGGGAGGCTGGCCGAGGTGACCGTGCCCTACACCGACGCCTACTGGCAGCCCCTGGCCGACCACCGACCCGTGTACCGCCTCTACTACGCTACGGTGCATTGGGTCACCGCCCTGGTCAGCGGCGAAGACGGTCAGGCCTGGTACGAAATCCAGGACGACAAATGGGACTTCAAGTACTACGCCCTGGCCCGCCACCTGCGCCTGCTCACCTCCCAGGATGTCACCCCCCTTTCCCCTGAGGTTCCCCCGGAGGCCAAGAAAATCGTGGTCCACCTGGGCAAGCAACTGGTGATGGCCTTTGAGCACGGGCGCCTGGTCTTCGCCGCACGCACCACCACGGGCATGGGCTACTACCGGACGCCTTTGGGCCGTTTCGAGACCTTCCACAAGCGCCCCTTCCGCCACATGGCGCGGGGCAACCGCGCTGCCCCGGAATACGACTTGCCGGGGGTGCCCTGGGTGTGCTATATTACCAGGGAAGGCATTTCCTTCCACGGCACCTACTGGCACAACGATTTCGGCAAACCCCGCAGCCACGGATGCATCAACCTAGCCCCCCAGGCCGCCCATTGGCTCTATCGCTGGACCAACCCGGTGGTTCCCTTCGAGCGGGATGATGTGTACCGTGAAGGGGCCGGTACTCTTGTGGAGATCATCTGAACATGGCGAGTGAACCCCTCTTTGCCGGATTGGTGGTGGACGAGTATGACCGCCCCGTGGGAGTCGGCCAAGTGGGCGGGGAGCCCTGCTACATCGTGGACGACAACGGCTTTCGCCTCCACATCGCCTCCGAGCAGGTGGATCGCCAGGTGCTCCAGCACATGCGTCGCCTCATCGAGGGGCACGAAGACATCCTGGCCCAACAGGCCGCCCAGATGCTGGGCGCGGACGACCCCTTCAGTCTGGCCGCCATCCAACAACAATTCCAGAACCTCGATCAGCAATTCGAACAGTTGCTCCAAATCGGCCTGCCGGAGGAAGTGCGCGCCTATCTGGGCATGGTGGGCTTTCGCGTGCGGATCAACATCCACGGCGAGGTGCTGGAGATCAACCTGCCCGGATACCCCGGCGAGGAGGAGTGAACCCGGGCCACTGCCTCCGGTGTCAAAGAACTTGTCCAGCTTTTTTACCCTCCCAGGAGGAGGCAAATCGGACGGAGTTTCCTCCCCTTCCGGAAGGGGAGAAGAGAGAGGATGTGGCCTTTTGAGACCCCTTCCACCCCGCGGCCCTGAGGGCCGCTCCGCTCAGGGGGCTCGAAGGGCCGCAGGGTGGGAAGCAAGGATCCGTTCCACAACCTGGGCTATACGCTTCGCGTCCAATCTGACCGTCTCCCTCCTGACGAAGGAGGGAGACACGCGAGAGGTGCCATGCGTTTTGATGTCTTCACCCTGTTCCCTGAGGTCTTCTCCCCCTACCTGGATGTGAGCATCATGGCCCGCGCCCGGCAGATGGGCGTGTTGGAAGTGCACGTGCACAACATCCGCGACTGGACCACGGACAAACATCATGTGGTGGACGACGAACCCTACGGCGGCGGCGGGGGGATGATCATGAAGCCCGAACCCATCTTCGCCGCCGTGGAGGATGTGTTGGGCCGACCACCCCGCTGCCCGGTCATCCTGCTCACCCCCCAGGGGCGGCCTTTCACCCAGGCCGTGGCCCGCGAACTGGCGCAGCATGAACATCTGGCCCTGCTTTGTGGGCGCTACGAGGGGATCGATGAGCGGGTGCGGGAGCATCTGGTCACCGACGAAATCTCCATCGGCGACTATGTGCTCACCGGCGGCGAACTGCCCGCCCTGGTGGTCATGGACGCGGTGACCCGGTTGCTTCCCGGCGTGTTAGGGGACCCCGACGCCCCGCACAAGGATTCTTTCGCCGACGGCTTACTGGAGCATCCCCACTACACCCGCCCGGCCGAGTTCCGCGGCTGGCGGGTGCCCGAAGTGCTGCTCTCCGGCGACCACGGTCGCATCGCCCGCTGGCGGCGGGAGCAATCTCTGCGCCGCACCTGGGAACGCCGCCCCGACCTGCTGACCCAGGCCCACCTCACCGAAGAGGAACGCCGCCTCATCGCCCAGTGGGAAGCCGAGCGCCGCTCGGCCGCAACCGTCCCCGAGGGGGAACCCTGACCCTTTCTCAAGGAGCCTGCCGTGAACACGCAACGCTTTCCCTACGCCCGTACTTTTCTTTTGGCTTTTGGCTTTTTCGGCATCAGTCTCATCTGGCCCATCTTCAACAACTTCGTGCCCATCTTCCTCAAAGAGATGGGGCTTTCGGCCACCATGGTGGGCTTCGTGATGACCTGGGACAACTACCTCAACATGTTCGTCCAGCCCACGGTAGGCGCCGCCTCAGACCGCACCTGGACGCGCATCGGGCGGCGCAAGCCCTGGCTCCTGTTGGGCGCGCCCCTGGCCGCGCTGGCCTTTGTCTTCGTCCCCCTGCAACACGCCGTGGTAGGGGTGATGTTCGCCATCCTGTTCACCAACATCGGCATGGCGCTCTTCCGCGCGCCCACGGTGGCCCTGTTGGGCGACATCTTTCCGCCCCACCAGCGCAGCACGGCCAACGGTGTGATCAACTTCATGGGCGGCGTGGGGGCCATCGTGGCCTTCGTGGGCGGTGGCTACCTGTATGAACACCTGGGCCGTCCGGCGCCTTTCTTCTTCGGCAGCCTGCTCATGCTGATCTCGGTGGTGCTGGTGGTGCTCTTCATCCACGAGCCTCGCCGACCGGCTGCCGACGCCGCAGCGGGCGCGTCCCAAGGCGCCCTGAGCACGCTCAAAGCCTTATGGCAACACCCCGACCCCTCGGGCGTTTTCGTGCTCCTGGCCATCCTCTCCTGGTTCATGGGCTACAACGCCCTCGAGACCTGGATTTCCTCCTTCGGCAAATATGTCCTGGGGGTGACCGAGGGGCGCATGGCCATCTACACCGCCCTGCTGGCCCTGACCTTCGTGATCACGGCCATCCCCGCCGGGGTGTTGGGTGAGCGCCTGGGTCGGCGGCGCATCATCCTGTGGGGGGTGGGCGGCCTGGCCCTGATGATGCTTTACGGCACCCAGATTCGCAGCGTGGCCATGCTGTTGCCTTTCCTGGTGCTGGCCGGCTTCTTTTGGGCACTCATCAATGTCAACTCCCTGCCCCTGGTGTACGATGTCAGCGGCGCCGAGGCCATCGGCGCGTTCACCGGACTGTACTACCTGGCCTCGAACATCGCCGCCGTGGCCGGCCCCCAGGTGGTGGGCTTCCTCATCGACTGGACCGGGAGCAACTACCGCATCATGTTCCCTTTCTCGGTGGTGTTCATGGTGCTGGCCGGTGTGTTCATGGGGAAAGTCCGTCCCCGGAGCGCAGCACCCACCCCCTGAGCCAGCACACGCCGCCTATGGACAGCGACTTCCCCCAGGGTCCTCTCCCCAGAGGATTTTTTCGGGGAAGGGGCACATCCCGTGAGGCGTCCGTGGTAAAATTTTAGAGCACAGTCCCAAAAATTTTTCATCCCCAAGAGGATGGTGGAGGCAGCCATGGGCGAGTATATAACCGGTTCCTTCAAGGTCAAGGTGGGCCTGGCTCAGATGCTCAAAGGCGGTGTGATCATGGATGTGGTCACCCCTGAACAGGCCAAAATCGCTGAAGACGCCGGCGCGGTGGCCGTGATGGCCCTGGAACGGGTGCCCGCCGATATCCGCAACCAGGGTGGCGTGGCCCGCATGAGCGACCCCGAACTCATCCTGAAGATCATGGACGCGGTGTCCATCCCGGTGATGGCCAAGGTGCGCATCGGCCACTTTGTGGAAGCCCAGATTCTGGAGGCCATCGGGGTGGACTACGTCGACGAATCCGAGGTGTTGACGCCGGCCGACGAAGAGCATCACATCGACAAGCACCAGTTCAAGGTGCCCTTTGTGTGTGGGGCGCGCAACCTGGGTGAGGCATTGCGCCGCATCGCCGAAGGGGCGGCCATGATCCGCACCAAAGGCGAGGCCGGTACGGGCGATGTGGTGGAGGCCGTGCGCCACGCCCGCGCGGTGATGGGCGAGATCCGCCGCCTGCAGACCATGGCCGACGAGGAACTGTACACCTACGCCAAAGAAATCGGCGCGCCCATCGAGTTGGTGCGCGAGGTGAAACGCCTGGGCCGCCTGCCGGTGGTCAACTTTGCCGCCGGCGGCATCGCCACCCCGGCCGACGCGGCCCTGATGATGCAACTGGGCCTGGACGGCATCTTCGTGGGTTCGGGGATCTTCAAATCCGAGAACCCGGCCAAGCGGGCGGCGGCCATCGTCAAGGCGGTGACCCACTACAACGACCCGGCCATCCTGGCCGAAGTGAGCAAAGGGCTGGGTGAGCCCATGCGCGGCCGCCAGGCTGCCGACTTGCCCAAAGAAGAACGCCTGGCCGTGCGCGGCTGGTAAAGCGCGTTGCCCAAAAGCGGCAGAGAGGCGCCATGCCAGAAATCGTCCCCAATCCCCTGGTGCTACACGAAGCAGCCCGCCAGGTGCACAGCGACCTCACCATCGGCATCCTGGCCTTGCAGGGTTCCTTCTGGGAGCACGAGGCCATGTTGCTGCGCCTGGGCGTGGCCGTGCGCGAGGTGCGCCTGCCCGAACACCTGGAAGGGCTGGACGGGCTGATCATCCCCGGCGGGGAATCCACCACCATCGGGAAACTGGCCGTGGAGTTCGGGATGATGGAACCGTTGCGGGCCTTTGGCCGCGAAAAGGCCATCTGGGGCACCTGCGCCGGGGCCATCTTCCTCTCCAAAGACGCCCGCCGCGAGCAGCCCCTGCTGGGGCTGATGAACATCACCGTGGAGCGCAACGCCTTTGGCCGCCAGGTGGCCAGTTTCGAGGTGGACATCCCCGTGCCCGCCCTCAAGGCGGTGGCCCCTGAGGATGAACGTCCTTTCCACGCGGTGTTCATCCGGGCCCCACTGATCGAAACGGTGGACCCACCGGCCGAGGTGCTGGCCACGCTGGACGACGGGCGCATCGTGGCCGCCCGACAGGGCAAGTTGCTGGCCACTTCGTTCCATCCCGAACTGACCGACGACCTGCGCTTTCACGCGTACTTTTTGCACCTGGCCCGCGGCGGGTGAGGGAATCGCCGCCGCAACCTGGACGCCCTTCCACTGCGGGCTCCGCCCTCCGCTCAGGGCGTCTCCGGCGAAGGCCTGAGCAGAAGCCGCACAAGCGGCTGAAGTCGAGGGCCTGAGCGGAGACCGCACAAGCGGTCGCAGTCAAAGGCCACCCTTACCTGCCCTGCCCCCAAAGACACCACCCCGCCAGTGCGGCGAAAGGATGCTTCCATGTCGCCCCGCAATCTGGGCTGGCAGGACGGTTGGCTGATCTGGCGCTACCGGGGGCGAATGGTGTGTTTGAGCGCGCGGCGCTGGGCCACCGGGCGGTGCGGCTGGCCCGGCGGCTGGTGGGGCGTGTTTCGCCCGCCCGGCGAGAGCTTGGCCTCGGTGTCCTTTGCCGATGGGCTGCCCCTGCTGGCCCGGGCCGAAGTCACCCGCGGGGGGCAGCCGCTGGGCTGGCTGACCCATCTGGCCCCGGCCGAGGCGCTGGAAGAGGCCGTGGGCGCGCTGGTCGCCCTCATCGAGCACATGGCCCGCCAGGCCGGACGGCGCGGTGCCCGCTACCTGGCCGCCGAAACGCCCGCCGAAGGGACCGGCCTGGCCGTGCTGCAAAAGGCCGGGCTGTTGCCTCTGACCCATCTGACGCTATGGCGTTGGACGGCTTCCCGCCCCCCGGCCTCCCCGACGGACGCCTGGCGCCCTTTGCAGCCGATGTGGTTGGGCGCAGCCCAAAGCCTCTGGCTCGAGCGGGTGCCCCCGGCCGTACGCCCGGTGATCGCCCAACCGCGGGCCCAGGCGGGCTGGTGGGTCCTCCCGGCAGACCGGACGATAGGAGGCGTGGCCTGGGTGGACGCCGGCCCCGGCGGGGTGTGGGTGCAGGTGTTCCTGCACCCGTCGGCCCTGCCCCAGGGGGAACACGGTCTTGCTTCCCTGCTCCATCAGGTAGAGCAACGCTTCCCGCATCGCCCGGTGTGGCTCTGCACCGTGGCCGGCGACGGAGTGGAGGACCAAACGCTCACCGCCCTGGGCCTGCGCCGCCAAGGGCACTGGCTGCTACTCGCCCGTCCGGTGGGGCTTCCGGTGAGCGCCACGGCCCCGGCCCGCGCGGAGAAAGCCACCATCACCCAACCTTTGCGCCCCATCGCCCTCCATTCGTGAAGCGTTCGGGGGTTGTCGAGCCCAACCTCACCCCGCGCCCGCTGCCGGCGCCCGACAAAAGCCGACCAGTTTGACAGACCTGTAATCTCCCCCAAACCAAAAGCCCGTGCCTTCCTGCGACCGCCCAGGCTCGCTCCCCGGGGAAGCCTGCCTCCACATATCCCTGTACCTGTCGGCCTGATGGGTCATGAAATAGACCTGGAGGGCTGTGACATATGGGTTCAAAATGTCGAGCCGCTCTCTACGAAGCCCGAGGAAGCACTTCATGTCGATTTTGAGTTCTTCCTGTTTTGAGCCGTCGGGTGGAGGGTGAACTCCCCCAAGGTGGAAGTTCTCCATGTAGTACATCCAGGCGCGGGCGCGCTCAATGCGCTGGAGGGCGTCGCCCCTGTCGAGTCCGAGGTCGGCAAGGCTGGCCAGCACCTCTGAAGGCACCTGGTCTGCCGGGACGAGATCCGCCGTGACGCCGTTGGAGACCAGGACATATTTGCTTGTGCTTGCGCCGTTGGCCACGACGCCGTGGACGGCGAACAGCCTGTTCGCCGGGGGCAAGAGCCGGACGTTTTCGCCCCAGACCGCCTTGTCCGAGACAAAGGGGGCGACTGGCTGGCCGAAGTAGCCGTTCAGGTAGTTGAATGTATTTTACCGCCACGGGCGCGTGAAACGCCAGCTATCATCCGCGCCCATCCGCCGCATCCGCGTCATCCGTGGCCCATCGGCCCGGGCTGCAAAGCACTTTGACGCCCCCTCGTGGATGTGGTATAACCCATTACGCGCCACCCCATCTCGTTGTGGAAAAAGCCCCTGAGAACCGGTGGAAAACCCGGGACAGACTTGTGGAAAACAAGGGAGAACCTGTAGAAAAAACATGATGACGAAACGAAAGATTACGGACGACCTGCACGCTTTGTTGGACGTGCTGCCGCCGGAGATCGCGCAGGCGGTGGATCGCGTCAACGATAGCGACAATTTGCTGGAAGTGATCCTCGACCTGGGGCGGGTGCCGACGGCCCGCTTTACCCACGGCGAAATCGTGCTCCGCGACCGCGAGGTCACGCGAGAGGAAATCGATTATGTGGTGGCCCGCGTGGGCGAGTTCGACGAGGACAACCGCGCGGGCATCGAGCGCACCCTGCACCGCATCTCGGCCATCCGGAACCGCCGGGGGGCGGTGGTCGGCCTCACCTGCCGCGTGGGCCGCGCGGTGTACGGAACCATTGACATCATCCAGGACCTGGTGGAAAGCGGCAAGAGCCTGCTGCTCCTGGGCCGCCCCGGCGTGGGCAAAACCACCCTGCTGCGCGAAGCGGCCCGCATCCTGGCCGAGACCAAGCGGGTGGTCATCGTGGATACCTCCAACGAGATCGGCGGCGACGGCGATGTGCCCCATCCGGCTGTGGGGCGCGCGCGCCGGATGCAAGTGGCCACCCCCTCGTTGCAACACGAGGTGATGATCGAGGCGGTGGAGAACCACAACCCCGAAGTCATCGTCATCGACGAGATCGGCCGCGAGCTGGAGGCCCTGGCGGCGCGCACCATCGCCGAGCGCGGCGTGCAACTCATCGCCACGGCCCACGGCAACACCCTGGAAAATCTGCTGCTCAACCCCACCCTCTCGGACCTCATCGGCGGCATCGAATCGGTGACCCTTTCGGACGAAGAGGCTCGCCGTCGCGGCACGCAGAAGACCGTGCTGGAGCGCCGCGCGCCGCCCACCTTCGACATCCTAGTCGAAATCCAGGACCGCGATCGCCTGCTGGTGCACAAAGATGTGGCCGAGGCCGTGGACGCGCTGCTGCGCGGCGAGCCGTTGCAGGCCGAACTGCGCTGGCGGGACGAGCAGGGTGAAATCCACATCGAAAAGGTGCGCCCGGCGCCAGCCCAGGCCCGCGATCGCCGTGGCCCGCGCCGGGTGCAGGACGCCTGGCGGCAGCGCACCCAGGCGATGGCCTACGAACCAGTCGGCGAGGCCGCACTGGAAGAAGAGCGTTTAGGGACACGCCGCTTGGCGCCGGTGCGCATCTTCGCCTACGGCGTAGCCCGCAACCGCCTGGAAAAGGCGGCCAATCGCCTGGAGGTGCCCGCCATCGTGGTCAAGGACCTGCGCGACGCCCAGGCGCTGGTCACGCTACGCTCGTACTACCGCAAGCGCCAGCGCGTGATCACCGACGCCGAAGCGCGCGGCGTGCCGATTTATGTGTTGCGCTCCAACACCGTGGTGCAGATGGAAAACTTCCTCCGCGACCTGTTTCACCTGGACGCGGGGGACTACAGCGACTCTTCGCTGGACGCCGTTGTCCGCGAAACCCAGGCGGCCATCGAGGCTGTGCTCCACGGCGAGCGTTGGGTGGACCTGCCCCCGGCTTCGGCGTACATCCGGCGATTGCAGCACCAGTTGGCCCGCCAGGCCAACTTAGGCTCCCAATCCCATGGCCGGGAGCCGCACCGCCGGGTGCGGATTTACCGGACGCGGTAGTTTTTCACCCGTTTTTTGCCCACCTCACCCCGCCCCCCCTCAATCCCCCCCTCCCCTCTCCTTGCGAAGGAGAGGGGAGGGGGACGGCGGAGGCCAGGGGGGTATCTCCAGCCTGGTCGGCCTCCATCCGGGAATGTAAGAACACGAAAAAGCCCCGAGAAATCCTACTGGTGAAAGGCAAAACCCACGAAGCAGAAACAGATGGATGTCCAAGAGGCGCAAAAACGGTTTCGTGAACTTGTGGCCGGGGCCCGGGCCGGAGAGGAGTGGGTGTTGGTTGATGAGGGAGACACGCCCATCGCCCGCCTGGTCCCGTTAGGGGTCCGTGTTACTGGCTTGCATCCCGGCGCTTTTCAGACCAAAGCCAATTTTGACGCCCCCTTGCCAGAGGCTTTTTGGACGGACCAGCAATGAAGTTGCTTTTGGATACGCATATCTTTATCTGGTGGGACAGCCAGCCCGAGCGTCTTTCCGAACGTGTCCTCTCCCTCTGCCGCGACCCGCAGCATGAGGTGCTCCTCAGTCGTGACGCACGGCTGACCCAGTATCCGGTGGAAGTGATCTGGTGACCTCTCTTCCTGGCTCCCGGCAGAAAGTCTACCCCGGCCTGTTTATCACCTTCGAAGGCCCTGAAGGCGGCGGCAAGAGCACTCAACTGGCCGCCCTGGCCGATTTTCTCGAGGCGCAGGGCGTGCCGGTGGTACGCACGCGCGAGCCCGGCGGCACGCCCATCGGTGAGCAGGTGCGCCGCATCCTGCTTGATCACGCCAACCAGGCCATGCACCCCCGCACCGAGGTGTTACTCTTTCAGGCTTCCCGCGCCGAACATGTGGCGAAACTCATCGCCCCGGCCCTGGAGCAGGGCAAGGTGGTCCTCTGCGACCGCTACGCCGACTCGACCCTGGCCTATCAAGGCTACGGCCGGCAGACCGATTTGGAGGCCCTGGCGCAGGTGGTCGCCTATGCCACAGGCGGATTGATGCCCGACCTCACGCTGTTGCTGGACCTGCCTGTGGAGGATGGGCTGCGCCGACGACAGCCTCTGCTCCAGGAGTGGAACCGGCTGGATGCGGAAACGCTGGCCTTCCATCAGCGGGTGCGCCGGGGCTACTTGCGGCTGGCCGAGCAGGAGCCAGGGCGCTGGGTGAAAATCGACGCCCGGCGGCCGGCCGAAGAGGTGCAGGCCGAGGTACGCCGGGTGGTGGTGGCGCGCCTGCGCCAAAAGGGGCTGTGGCCGGAAGGGAGGTAGGGCAGGGCGGCCCTTCGACTACGCGGCCCTGTGGGCCGCTCTGCTCAGGGCTGTGTGGTGGTGGTAGGCCCTGGCCTGAGGTATCGCGCCCCGGTCGAGGGGAACAGATGAAAAAAAGGGACGGCCCCTTTTCCTGGGGAGCGGGCCGTCCTTTGAGGTCCGGGTTGGGCAGGATGGGCAGGCGGTGTCATTCTTCCGGGGGAGGAGGGCTGTCCTCCCCAAATTCCTCGGCCAGTTCGGGCATGGCCTGCTCGATTTCCTCAGGCGTCTGGCCCTTTTCCAACCGATCCACCACTTCCTCGAACTCGGGGCCCAGGTCCTCGCCCAGTTCACGGCTCATCTCGCGCATCATACGGCCCAGGGCCCGTGGGTCCTCGTCCAGGGCATCGAGCATAGCCGGGTCGGCTAAGGATTCCTCCAGGCGGCTCTCTTCGGAGCGCAGCATACGCACTGGGCGGATAATGCGCTGCAGATGGTCGCTCTGGCAAGCCGGGCAGTGCACCGCCCGTTGCCCGTATTCCGCATAGGACATGCGCACGGTAAACCGTTTCCCACAGTCCAGACACTGGTAGGAATAGGCCGGCATAGCCACCTCCACACCTCAGAGTTGGACCTACCCTTTCTGGAAAACTATTATACTCAGGTGAGGCCATGAGCAACGCTTCTTTCCAACTTCCCCAACCCGAACCCCTGCTGGTGGTCATCTCGGGCCCCTCAGGGGTAGGCAAAGATTCGGTCATCCAGCGGATGAAAGAGCGCAACCTGCCCTTCCATTTCGTGGTCACGGCGACCACCCGCCCGCCCCGTCCCGGCGAGCGCCACGGGGTGGATTACTTTTTCGTCTCCCGGGAAGAGTTCGCCGAGATGATCGACCACGGCGAATTGCTGGAATATGCTTTGGTGTACAATGACTACAAGGGCATCCCCAAGGAGCAGGTGCGGCGGGCCCTGGCCAGCGGCAAGGATGTGGTAATGCGGGTGGATGTGCAGGGCGCGGCCACGGTGCGCCGGCTGGCTCCCGAAGCCGTGCTCATCTTCCTCACCACGGAGAGCGAAGAGGAGTTGGTGCGCCGCCTGAAAAAGCGCCAGACGGAGAGCCCCGAAGACCTCAAACTGCGCATCGCCACAGCGCGCAAGGAACTGGAACGTCTGCATGAATTCGACTATGTAGTGGTCAATCGGGAAGGAAAACTGGATAAGGCCGTGGACACCATCATCGCCATCATGACGGCCGAGCACCACCGCATCCCGCACCGCAAGGTGACCCTGTGACCCCAAGGAGGCTGCGTTGACCACGCCAACCCCTGTGTTTTCGGCTCCCCCTTCCCAACCCGAGCCCGCCTGGCGCCGCAAGTGGCGCCAGGCACAGCGGGGGCCCTGGGTGACCTGGGCGTTGCTCATCCTCACCGTGGCCGTGTACAGCTTGCAACTGCTCAGCCAGGCCTGGCTGGGCAACGACTACCCCGCGCTGCTGGGCCTCAAGTGGGGGCCGGCCATCGTCCACGGCGAGTGGTGGCGGCTCATCACGCCCCTTTTCCTCCACGGCAACCTGCTGCACATCGGCTTCAACATGTACGCCCTGTATGTGCTGGGGCCGGGGCTGGAACGCATGATGGGCCATGGGCCTTTTGCGCTGCTTTATTTCCTCAGCGGCTACACCGGGATGGCCGTATCCTTCGCCATGGACCCCTCCCCTTCGCTGGGCGCGTCCACGGCCATCTTCGGCCTCATCGGGGCCTACATCGTGATCTACGCTCAGAACCGCGAGGCCTTCGGCCCGGTGGCCGGGATGTACCTGCGCAACGCCGTGATGCTGGCCCTGGTCAACCTCGCTTTTGGCGCGGTGGTGCCTCAAATCGACAACTGGGGGCATGTGGGCGGTTTGCTGGGGGGCATGGCGCTGACGGCCTTCGGCGGCCCACGCTACGAGGCCGGCTTTTCGTTGCTCACTGCCCAGCGCGTGCTGCGCAACACCCAAACCTGGCCGCGTACCTTAGCGGCGGCGGCAGGGGTGGCGCTGGTCTTCGCCCTCTTCCTAGTGGCCGGCTGGCCCAAGTATCTCTGAGCATCCCTGCGCAACTTTACAGCGGCCCGAGTGTTTCAACCAGCGACCAAGGAGGTAACCATGGACACGGTAGCCCAAATCCTCAAACGCAAAGGGCATCACATCTGGTCGGTTTCACCGGATACCAGCGTGTTGGACGCCACACGCCTGATAGCCGAAAAGAACATCGGCGCAGTGCTCGTCATCGACGGCGGCCACGTGAAGGGGATCTTCTCGGAACGCGACCTGGCCCGGCGGGTAGTGGTTGAGGGCCTGGATCCGGCGACCACGCCCGTCTCCAAAGTGATGACCCCCCAGGTGTTGTGCATCGACCCCAAAGCCACTGCCGAAGAGGTCCTTGCCGTGATGACCGAAAAGCGTCTGCGCCACCTCCCGGTGCGCGAAGGAGACAAACTCCTGGGGGTGGTCTCCATCGGCGACGCGGTGAAGTCCATCATCGAACACCACCAGTTCACCATCCAGCAACTGGTGAACTACATCACCGGCGCCGAAACCCTGTAGCCTACCCCTGCCACCCGGAAATCAAAAACCGCACCCTTTTGGGGTGCGGTTTCTTTCTGGATACCGTCGTTTCCGGGGGCTCATCCCTCCTCAGCGGGTTCCCAGAACCTGGGCGGACGCTTCTCGCGGAAAGCCGTCACGCCCTCCTTGTGTTCGGGGCTGCGGAAGGCGATATCCTGGATGTGGCTTTCGTAATCCAACACCGCCTCCAGATGGGGCAACATGGCGCGGTTGAAGGCGCGTTTGGTCAACCCCATGGCCCGCACCGGACCCCGGGCCAGCCGCTGCGCCAGGGCCAGCGCCTCTTCGTGCAGCCGCTCGACGGGCGTCACCCGGTTGACCAATCCCCAGGCCAGGGCCTGCTCGACGGTGATGGGCTCGTTAGTGAAGGCATACTCGCTGGCCCGTCCCAGGCCGATCAGGGCCGGCAGAAGCAGCGAGACCGCCGAATCCGGGGCCAAGCCAATGCCCAGAAAGCCCACCAAAAACCGCGTCCCCTCGGCGGCGATGCGGATATCGCAGGCCAGGGCCACCCCCAGGGCCGCCCCCGCCACCGCGCCATGCAGCGCAGCGATCACCGGCTTCTCCAACCAGCGAATCTGCAAAATGAGGGGGTTGTAGGTGCTGAGCAGGTGCGGACGCAAAGACTGCCCTTCGAGGATCTCAAAGGCAGTCAGGTCCTGCCCGGCGCTGAACACCGGCCCCCTGGCCTGCAACACCACGGCCCGCACGCTGGCCTCCCTGGCCGCCTGGCGAAAGGCCCGTTGCAACGCCGCGATGAGGGCATGATCAAAGGCGTTGACCTTGGGGCGGTTCAGGGTCAAAAGCAACACCGGCCCCTGCTGTTCGACCAGCAGCACATCTTCTGGCATACCCACCTCCCCGGTAAGATGGAAAAATCCCCCCACACAACAGGTGGGGGGAGGGTTTACCAATCCCGGCTTACCCCTCGTCGAAGGTCAACCAATCCCCGTCCGAGGCGTCTTCGTCCTCGTCGTCTTCCTCTTCATCGTAGTAACTGTACTCCACGATAATGTCGGGCTCGTCGGTGTACACCCACAACTGGAGCACATCCCCCTCATCGGTGGCCAGGTGACGGGCCGCCACAATGGGCACCCGCCGGATGAGGCCGCTGGGATCGCGAAACTCCAGGTGAATGGGCTCGCGTGCATGCCAGGCCCGGTAACAGCGGTTGATCAATTCAGGCCCGTTGAGCGCGCGCACCTGGGTAAAAGCCAGGCGAGAGAGGCTCGGCCCCTCCACCTGACCCAAGAGCCAGTCCTCGTTGGCCGGCTCGAAAGTTGGCGTTGGCCCCTCAATGATCGTGATTTTTCGTTCTTCCGTATTTTCCATAGGACACCTTCATCCACATGAGGGTTCCCGGCAATCATACCACAAAACTGGGGCAGCACAACGGCGGCCCCCGAAGTGCGGGGGCCGCCGTGAAAATCCAACCTGCCGGGGGATTAGAACTCGTCAGGCATACCCGGCGTCTTGTCCTCCTTCTCCGGGATCTCGGTGATCAGCGCCTCGGTGGTGAGGATCATGGCGGCGATGGAAGCGGCGTTCTCCAAAGCGCCCTTGGTCACCTTGGCCGGGTCGATCACACCGGCCTTGATCATGTCCTCATATTCCCCGGTGAGGACATTGTAGCCGATGTAGTTGCTCTTCTTCTCCTTCTGGAAGCGGCGCACATTCTCCACCACCACCGAGCCGTCCACGCCGGCGTTCTCGGCGATCAAGCGCATGGGCATCTCCAGGGCCTTGCGCACGATGTTCACGCCCATCTGCGCATCCTCGTTGTCCATCTTCAGGTCATCGAGGGCGCTCATGGCGTTGAGCAAGGCCACGCCACCGCCGGGCACGATGCCCTCTTCCACGGCCGCGCGGGTCGCGGAGACGGCATCCTCCACGCGGTGCTTCTTCTCCTTCAACTCGGTCTCGGTGGCCGCGCCCACGCGGATGATGGCCACGCCACCGGCCAACTTGGCCAGGCGCTCCTGCAACTTCTCACGGTCGTAGTCGCTGGTGGCGCGGTCGATCTCCACGCGGATCTGCTCGATGCGCGCCTCGATCATCTTGGGATCGCCCTTACCGCCCACGATGGTGGTTTCCTCCTTGGTGGAGACCACCTTCTCGGCGCGGCCCAGGTCCTCGATGGTCACGCTCTCCAACTTGCGTCCCGTCTCTTCGGAGATCAGATTGGCGCCGGTGAGGATGGCGATGTCCTGCAGCATGGCCTTGCGGCGGTCACCGAAGCCGGGCGCCTTCACGGCCAGCACATTGAGCAGGCCGCGCAGTTTGTTCAACACCAGGGTCGCCAGCGCCTCGCCGTCCACATCCTCGGCGATGATCACCAGATCGCGCTTGCCGATTTGCACCAACTTCTCCAGCAAGGGCACGATGTCCTGGGCCGCGGAGATCTTCTTGTCGTAAACCAGGATGTAGGGGGCCTCAATGGCGGCTTCCATGTGCTCGGGGTCGGTGATGAAGTAAGGCGAGATGTAGCCCCGATCAAACTGCATCCCCTCGACATACTCGGTCTCGAACTCCAGGCCCTTGGACTCTTCGACAGTGATCACGCCGTCGTTGCCCACTTTATCAAAGACCTCGGCGATGAGTTCGCCGATTTCCTTGTCCTGCGCCGAGATGGAAGCCACATGGGCCATCTCCTCTTTGGTCTTGATCTCGATGGCCATATTGGCGATCTTCTGAGAGACCGCCTTGGCCGCCGCCTCGATGCCCCGCTTGAGCAGCATGGCGTTGGTCCCGGCGGCCAGGGCCTTCATGCCCTCGGTCACGATGGCGTGAGCCAGCACCGTGGAGGTGGTAGTACCGTCACCGGCAATGTCATTCGTCTTGGTCGCGGCCTCTTTCAGCAGCTGGGCCCCCATGTTCTCAAAGGGGTCCGGCAATTCGATTTCCTTGGCCACGGAAACGCCGTCATGGGTGATGGACGGCGAACCGAACTTGCGGTCCAGCGCCACATTGCGGCCCTTGGGGCCCAAAGTGGTGGCTACCGCCTTGGCCAGCACATCCACACCGCGCAGAAGTTTTTGCCGCGCTTCATCGCCAAATACAACCTGCTTCGCAGCCATCGTGTCTCTCTCCTTCGTTGGGGATTATTTTTCGTCAACTACAGCCAGGATGTCGCTTTCGCGCAGGATAAGCAACTTTTTGCCCTCCAACTTGACTTCGGTGCCCGCGTACTTGGCAAACAATACGCGGTCGCCCACCTTGACATCCAACGGAATACGCTGCCCCTTCTCGTCCCGCTCACCGGGACCCACGGCCAGCACCTTGCCTTGCTGCGGTTTCTCCTTGGCTGTTTCGGGCAGCACAATTCCTCCGGGCGTCACCTCGTCTTCCTCGATGGGTTCCACGACCACTCGATTGCCCAAAGGGCGCCACTCCATGGTCAACCTCCCTCAAGGAACGAACTACAAATTAGCACTCAAAAGCGTCGAGTGCTAATTTGGCGCCCTAATCTTACCCAGTTCCCCGGGGAAAGTCAAGGCTCATCCCGCCTTTTCTAACAAAACTCTTACACTGTCCCCACAAACCCGCGGTTCAGGGCCAACACCCCTCTTGCTCTTTCCCCTTCTCCCCTCTCTTAAACAGGACTTACGCAGTTTCGTAGCAACCCACATTTTCCTTCATGGCGAGCCGCCATCCAGAGCACAGCGCCCGACAGGGCGCAAAGTCGAAGGAGGCGGCGAAGCCATCCCCCGGACGGTGGGGAGACCGTTTCGCCAATGCTCAGCACAAGCGCTCCGGCGGGCTTCGCCTTTGCTCAGGCTTCGGTTACGCTTAGGCCGTCTCGCGGTGATACTCTCGGAGGAACCGCGGTAAATCCTGTATGTCCTGAACGGGATAGCCGCTCAAGACACGCATTGCGCCCCTGAAAGGCTCAAGGGGTGGGCGTGGGCGCTGAGGTCGAGGTGGGCGTTGGGGTGGCGGTTACCGCTGTGGGTTGCGGCGTCCGGGCTGCCTTTTGCTCGGCCAAAGTGCGGCAAATCGCCCGGTTTTCCCGCGAAATCCCCTGCAAAACCGGGTCGTTGGGATACGCCGCGTCCACCCGGTCCATGACCGGCAGCGCCTGATCACAGCGATCCAGAGCCGCCAACACCGAAGCGTAGGAGGCGTAGTAAAAGGCCACGGTGGTGTTGGTCAACGGCAGCGGATCGACCGCCACGGGCTGCACATCGTCAAAGCCCTCGAAGCGCGAGCGCAAGTCGTCCAGAATGGCCTGCACTTTGGCCGGGTTGCACCCTTCCACCGCGCACTTGAGCACCGGCACGGCGCCCTCGTAGTTTCGGGCCTTGATGTAAATGATGCCCAACTCGGCGTAGGTGTTGGGGTTGGTGGGGTCCAACAGGAGGGCTTTTTCTGCGTTGCGCGAGGCGATGAAAAACTCGCCCTGCTGGGCATAGGTTTTGGCAATGGCCACATAGGGAGTGGGATCTTTGATGCCCAGGCGGGCGTTGATGTTGGCCGCCGTGGCGAAGTAGTCCAGGGCCATCTGGTAATACTGGTCGCGCAGGTCGGGCAAGGTGGCCCGTGAGGCCAGGGTGCGATATTCGATGCCCAGGCGGATGTACAGGAAGGTCAGGTTGGGGGCCAACTTCACCGCCTCTTGATAGGCGCGGATGGCGGTGTTGTAACGGCCCAACGCCTCCTGCACGAAAGCATACACCCGATGGGTGTCCATCAAATGCGGCCCCAATTGGACGGCCCGCTCGGCGTATTGCTCTGCCTGATTCCATTTGTTCTGGTCCAGCAACACCTCGGCGAAGAAGGCCAGGGCCAGAGGATCGTTAGGGGCCAACAACAAGGCGCGACTGGCGGCGTTTTGGGCTTCGGTGAGCAAGGCAGCCCGTTGATCGGCCGGGGTGAGCGCCGCGGTAGCCGTCCAGTCCAGCACAAAGGCGCGGATGGCGTGCACGAAAGGATCGTCGGGAGCCAGGTCGGCTGCCTTGTTGGCCGAGGCCAGCGCCTCTTGCAGGCGGGCATAGGTTTCGGTGTCCGTGGGGAGCAGGGCCGAAGAGTAGGTTTGAATGCGCGCCAGTTCGGCCCACACATGGGCGTTGTTGGGATCCAGGGTCAGCGCCTGACGATACGCCTCGATGGCTGCTTCCAGGTTGCCCGCCACGAACTGCGCCGCCCCCTCCTCGGCCCAGGACCTGGCCGTGCGGGTCGGCGTGGGGGTGGGTGCGAAAAGGTCCATCGGCTGAATCACGCCCTGGTTGACCAGATGCAACACCCACAACGCCGCCGCGATCAGCGCCAGGTACAGGGCCACCCGACCGGGGCGTGAATGCTGGCGCTCCTCGCGGAAGCGCAAACCGTCATCACCGCGCAGTTCCATGATCGCTATCCGTTCACGGCTGCGGGGTCGGCGTGGGGGTGGGTGTGGTTTCCCCGGGGGCCGGGGTGCCTTCCGGAGTCCCGGTCAGGTTCGGCTGCGGGGTGAGCGCCAACTCCCGGCAGGTCTTCAAACCGGCCTGCGCGTTCTCCACGGAAATCTGGTCCGCCGGGATGGTGTTCAGAATGGCCTGGAAGATGGGCACGGCCTCATCACAGCGTCGCAATCGCAGCAGGGCCCAACCGTAGGTGAAATAGTACTCGGCCACCCGACCGTAGTCCAGCGGCAACCCTTCCACCGTGACGCCATCGGCGGTCAATCCCCCATGCACCACCAGGGCCAGTTCGCGCACCGCCTCGGCGTACTTGCCGTTCTTGTACAGCATGACGCCGTAATTGCCGTGCATGTAGGGGTCGGTTGGCGCTTCCTGCACCGCGTCGGCGGCGTACTGCAACGCCTTGCCGAACTCCCCCAAGGCGGCGTAGGTGCGGGCAATGTAGGTGTCCGGCAAAGGATTGGGCGGGTCCAGGGTGTTGGCCGTCAAAAACTCCTCGATGGCCTGGTCCAGCAAGGCCGGATCGCCCTGGCGCTGCCCCAACAAGCGGTAAATCAGGCCCAACTGCAGGTGCCATTCCGGGATGTACTTGTTCCCCGCAATCGCCTGCTGGTACTCCTTCGCCGCGCGCTCCAGATAGCTTTCCACATACAACACATAGCCGTAAACGGCGTGCACCTCCATGCTGTTGGGGGCCAAATCCAGGGCCGTGCGAATCTCCTCGTCGGCGCGGGTGTAATTGCCCTGGTCGGCGAGGATTTCGGCATAGACGGCATGCGCCAGCCCCAGGTTCGGGTCCGCCTCCAGGGCCTGACGCACCGCTACTAAGGCCTCTTCGGTACGGCCCAGGCGGTGCAGCGCCCAGGCCTGCCAGGTCAAGGCCTGGGGGTTGTTCGGGTTGAGCAACAAAGCGTTTTGGGCGCTGGTCAGGGAAGCCTCAACCGCGCCGCTCAACATCTGCACGCGGGCCAGTTCGATGAACAGGGCTGGATTGCGCGGATCGGCCAGGATGGCCCCCTGGTAGGTCTCGATGGCGCGGGCCAGTTTGCCCTGGGCGAAGAGGCGCCGCGCCTCGTTCATCACCGCCTCGGGGTTGGGCGTGGGCGTAGGCGTGGGCACAAACGGCGAGGGCAATGTGGGCACCACGACCTGGTTCAAATAAACCCCAAAGGCAATCAACAGCAACAACACCATCACCCGCCAGGGGTTCAGCGGGCGACGGGGCTTGCGCCGCATACTCCATTTCATGCCACGAAGTTCCATGGCTGCATCTTACCACCCCCTCAGGCAAAGCGTCAAGCCAGTCACCCCAAAGCAAGAGAGCCGCGGCCTCCCCCACTCCCGGAGAGGCCCGTCCTTCGCGTCTTTCCCCCAAAAGCGCCACCAGGTACGAGGCCTTCAGGCGGCGGAGGCCTCTTCCTGGGACGTGTCTTCATCCCCCAGCGGGAGTTCGCCGGGGAACTCGACCACCGTGAACTTGATGGCCGTGCGCACTTTCTCGTTAATGGTCACATCGGTGAACCCGGCGACGAAGGCCACATTGAGGCCGTCCTCGGCCAGGTAACTGCGGGCCAACACCAGGGCTTTCACCGCCTGGTTGACCGCGCCGGCACCGATGGCCTGGACCTCGGCTCGCCGATGCTCACGAAACACACCGGCGATCGCCCCGGCTACGGCTGAAGTGCGCGAATTGCCCGAGACTTTGATGATGTCCATGGCGCTTCTCCTTCTCGTCGGCAAAGGATTGCAGATGAAAGGTCTCAGGAGCAGTACCGCTCGGGGCGGTTTGCTTGTCAGCATTGTACAAGAGAACGCGAGGGAATGCAAGAGGGCTTTTGCACGCTCAGCGTTCCGCGGCCACCCACAGCCGCCGCCCATCGGTGATCAGATGCATCGTGCCCTCCAGATCGGTGCGCAGCAGCGGCCAGCCCTGCAACGCCTGCAACAAAGCCAGGTTCGGCAACCCCTGCTGCGCCGCGGGGTCCACGGCCAACAACAACACCCTGGGGCGCTGCCTCTGCAACCAGGCCGGGTCGTTCCAGCCCGCGCGACCGTGCCCCGCCAACAGGAAAACCGCAGGCGCCGGGGGCAGCCGGCGGGCGGCCGCCCCACCCCAGGGCACAAAAGGAAACACCCCGCGAAAATCGCCGTACCCCAGGGTCAACACCACCCCCTGGGGTTGCACTTCCTGGATCCGAAGGGTGATCCCCGCATCCAACCGCACCTGCCCGCCCACGGGCAGGGTCTGCACCCTCACCCCCGCCTCACGCCAACGCGCGACCTGCCCGGCCACCCTCGCCGGGCCGGGCGTCCAGGGGACAACCACCACCGCCGGGCGGTAGCGTTGCGTCGCCTCGTCCAGGCCGCGCAAGTTGTCGGGGTCGGCCGAGGCCACCAGGAGCACATCCAGGGTGGTGCGCAGCAAAGGCAGGCGCTGCCCCAACGCTTGCTGAAGCGCCAGGGCGTCGCCCCCGCCGTTGATGAGCACCACCTTTCCCGAGGGAGTGCGCAACAGCAGCGTCTCCCCGCCGCGGGTGTCCAGCAGCCAGAGGTGCAGCCGTCGGTCGGGGGCGGCCAGGGCCTCATGGGCCAGCAGGGTAGCCAACAAGGTCGCGCCCAGCAGGAGGGGCATCCGCTTCAGGGTGGGCACCCACACCCCGGGCGTGGCACGCTTCCGTTGGGTCCAGAGGTGGGGGAGGCCCCAAAGGAGCAGGTAGTACCCCAGGACATGGGGCCACCCAAAGGGGGCCAGGGTGACAGTCCGCCAGGGGAGGTTCCCAAACACCTGCACAGCGCGGATGGTGTAGGCCACCCAGGGCCATGCCAGCCAGGCGGCCAGGCGGCCTGCCGGCTCCCAGAGCAGGGCCAGCAACAGGGCGATGCCGCCGCTGAGCATCAGGGGCGCCTGGGCCAGCAAGATGAGAGGGTTGCTCACCAAAGCCACCAGCGAGAGCCGATGGAAGTGCCAGGCGGTGATAGGCAGGGTGGTCAGTTGGGCGGCCAGGGTGAGCAACAGGGCGTCGCTCAAGGTGGGCAGAATACGGCGGGTGAGGTTCGGCCCCAGCAGGGGACGCAACAGGACGGACGCACCCCGGGTGATGGGTTCGGCGTAGCGCATCAGCCCCCAAGTGGCGCCGAACGAGAGTTGGAAGCCCACATCCCAAAGCACGGTGGGCCGCAGCAGGGCCATCAGCGCGGCGGCGAAGAGCAAGGCGGTGTAAGGGTGGTTGGGCCGGGCGGTGCGGCGGGCCAGCACGGCCAGGCTGCCCATGAGGGCGGCCCGCACCACAGCGGCGTCGGCGCCCACGAACACGGTGTACACCCCAATGCCCGACACGGCCGCCAGGCTCCCCCACAACGGGCCCCACCAGCGGCCCAGCCAGGTCATGAGTACCCCCGCGATGAGGGTGATGTTGAAGCCGCTGATGGCGATGATGTGGGCCGTGCCCGTGTCACGAAAGGCCTGGTAGAGACCCTCAGGGATGCGGCTATCGTCTCCCAAAAGGATGCCTGCCAGCAGCCCGGCTTCGGGCTGGGGCCAGAGGCGCGCCACCTCGAGCAAAGCCCGGCGACGCAGGGCAAAGAGGGCCGCCAGGAAGGGGTTGCCCTGGCCACGGGCCAGCATCCCCACCCGCCGCGCTTTCAGGACGGCGTAAATACCCTGCCGGGCGAGGTAATCGCGGTAGGAGAAGGCGCGGCCCTGAGGCGGACTGCGCAGGTCGCCGCGCAGCACCACCCGGTCGCCGTAACGCAAGCCGCGGGCCTCAGCCCAGGGAGCCCGGGCCAGCACGAGGCCATGGACGGGAAAATGGCCCGTTTCGTCGGCAAAGCGCAGGCGCTCGGCCCGCACCCGCAGCACGGCGCGGTCGCCCCGGCGCTCAGGAGGGGCGCTCAGCACCCCGACCAGGACCACCTCACGGCCCGTGTCGCGATAGGCGGCCACAGCATCCGGGGCGCTCCAATCAGGCAGCGCCGCGCGGTAGCGGGCCACGCCCAGGAGCGAGACGGCTGCCAGGCTCAGCCAGGCGAGGGCAGGCCGACGGGCCAGGGCCGCGCGCAGGGCCAGCAAGGTCAACCCGGCGCCCAAAGCATAGGGCCATGACACAGCCCAGCGTGCGCCCAGGGCCACACCCAGCAGCCAGGCCAGGCTATGCGCCAAAAGCGGCAACCGCTGCCACCACGGGCGCACCCTGCCGGATAAGCGCGCTGTGGGCGGAAGAGGCGCCATGGCACAGCCCCCGTGCTTCAACCCCACCACACCCCGGGCGACAGGGTTGTGGGGTCAATCCCCATTCCTCCCCGAAGCACAGTGCCTCGTAGGGGGAAGGGCAGCGAAAGCCTTGAAAGCCTTACATCTGCCCTAACATCCAGGTCATGGCGACGCCCATCAGCGTAAGCCAGGGCGTCCAGGTGGGCACGCGGCGACGATAGTCCCGATACACCGCCCCCCATTCGCGCACCAAACGTCTCTCTTCGAGGCGCTCCCCAACGACAAGATACAGGCTCAACGCCGCGTAAAGCAACGCCTGATTGCGCGTCATCAGCGGAGAGGCCCAAAGGAAGAGCAGGCTTCCGACATAGATGGGGTGTCGCATCCAGCGATACGGCCCGGCGGCGGTGAAGGGACGGTCGCCTTCCGGATCGCGCAACCCTAAGAAGGCCCACACCCCTGTGCGGCGCACGGCGTCCAGCACCAGCAGCATGCCCAGGATTTGCACGGTCACGGCCAGGGCCGCCCAGGGCCAGGGCAAACGGTACAGCAGGCAGTCGGGGTAACGCACCGGCAGGGCCAGCACCGGCAACAGCAAAACCGTGGCAAGGCCGTTGAACGCCAGGCGATAGGCTCCACCGCGCAGCCCCAGGCGCCGCGCAGCCCACGCTTTCGCCGACTGCGAGGCCAGGGCGGAGTGCAAAGCCCCGTACAGGGCCACCGCACCGAAGAGGATGCCGGCCATCTGCCAGATCGCCATAAGAAAGCCCAAGGAGGCCTCGACGGCCCCCGGAACGCTAATCCCCGGTAAAGAGCGGCAGGTGCTCCAGCGCGATGATGTTCATCCACTTCGCGCGGTCGCCCTCGGTGCAGATGGCCGCCTCGGCGACCACCTCGGCGCCCGCCTTTTCCATCACCAGTCGCATCCCCTGCAAAGTGGACCCCGTGCTGATGACATCGTCCACCAGGGCTACCTTTTTGCCCCGGATGAGTTCGCGGTCCTTTTCGTCGAGATAGAGCGTTTGCGGCTTGCCGGTGGTAATGGAAAGGGTTTCGGCCTGAATGGCCTCCCCCATGTAAGGCTTGTAGGCCTTGCGCAGCACCACATAGGGCTTCGCCATCTCGGCCGCCAGGGCATAGGCCAGCGGGATGGCCTTGGCCTCCGCGGTGACCAGCACATCAAAATCCACGGCGCGCAACTTTTCGGCCAGGGCCCTGGCTGCGGCCTGCGTCAGTTCCACATCGCCCAAAATGTTGAGCACGGCGATCTTCAACCCCGGCGCGACTTCAAACAAAGGCAAATCTCGCTGCACGCCGGCGATGGTGATGGGGTAAGTTTCCCGTTTGGGGGTCATGGCTGCCTCCTGGGTGGGGTGTTCGGGTGCGGTGAGATTATACAACAAAACCGCCGCTGAGCCCCCCTCCTGGGGGAAAATGGTGTAAGATGAAAGTGTCGCTGTGCGGAGGGGGCCTCTCCAAAGGAGCGGACCATGAAAGGCAAAACCATCGGTTGGGCCGTGACCGTGGCCCTTACCACGGCCATCCTCACCTTTTGGCACCTCGCGCAGGAGAACACCGCCGAGGTCGAACTCTCCCCGGTGGTGGTCACCCAGGAACCCATAGAAATAATCCTGACCCCCGTGGTGATGACCGCCGAACCCACCCCAGAAACGCTGCCCTCCGTGGTGATGACCATCGCCCTCACCGAGGAGGTCATCGACATTTACATCAAACCCCAGGGGGCCTGTGTGGACATCCTGGAAGCCAGCACCTGCCTGGATTACTGGGGTGACTACTGGACCCCGCAAACCATGGCTTTGCAATGCAGCGCACCGGGGGCCACCTACATCACCAATCCTTGTCCCACAGAGGACCGTATGGGGGGATGCCGCTTCAACAAGGGTCAGCCCACCGAGTTCATCATGTGGATCTACCGCATCGGCGGAGAGGCCTTCACCGAGGCCACGGCCGGCGCCTTCCTGAACGACTGCGCCACTCTGGGCGCCGAGCCGTTGCCGTAGGCAAAAATAACGGCCTGACAGATGGGGCGCATCTGTCAGGCCGTCATGGTAAGCATGGTATCTCAGGCCACGACCTCGGCTTCGGCCACCGCAGCAAAGGTTAGGCCCTCGGGGCCGCGGTCCACGCGGATGGTATCGCCCTCGTGGAACTCGCCGGCCAGCACTTTGAGGGCCAGCGGGTCCAGCAACTCGCGCTGGATGGCCCGCTTGAGGGGCCGCGCACCGTAGTCCGGGTCGTAGCCCACCTCGGCCAGGTATTCCTTGGCCGCCTCGGTGACCTCCAAGCGATAGCCTTGCTCGGCCAGCCGCTCGGCCACCCGCCGCAGTTGGATATCCACAATCTGCACCAGGTGTTCCTTGGTGAGCGGGTGGAAGACCACGATTTCGTCGATGCGGTTGAGGAATTCGGGGCGGAAGTGTCGCTGGAGCACCCGCTGGATTTCCTCACGGGTGGGCGCCCGGTGACCGTCGCCCAGGTTCATCCACAACTCGTTGCCCAGGTTGCTGGTCATGATGATCACCGTGTTACGGAAGTCCACCGTGCGGCCCTTGCCGTCGGTGAGCCGTCCGTCGTCCAGTAACTGGAGCAGCACATTGAACACCTCGGGATGGGCCTTCTCGATTTCATCGAAGAGCACCACGCTGTAAGGGCGGCGGCGCACAGCCTCGGTCAACTGGCCGCCTTCCTCATGGCCCACATAGCCAGGCGGCGCGCCGATGAGCCGCGAGACGGTGTGCTTCTCCTGATACTCGCTCATGTCAATGCGCACCATGGCCCGCTCGTCGTCGAAGAGGAACTCGGCCAGCGCACGGGCCAATTCGGTCTTGCCTACGCCGGTCGGGCCGAGGAAGATGAAGGAACCGATGGGGCGATTGGGGTCCTGCAAACCGGCGCGGGCTCGACGCACAGCATTGGCCACCACGCGGATGGCCTCGTCTTGGCCCACCACCCGCTGATGCAGGCGCTCTTCCATGTGGAGCAACTTCTCCCGTTCGCCCTCGAACAACCGCGAAACCGGGATACCCGTCCATTCGGAGACCACCGCGGCGATCTCCTCGGCGTCCACCTCTTCCTTGAGCAGGGCGCCGTCTTTTTGCAGTTCCTTCAGTTTGCGCTCCTGCTCGGCCAGTTTCTCCTCCAACTCGCGCAGCACGCCATAGCGCAGTCGGGCGACCTTCTCCAGATCGGCCTGGCGCTCGGCCTGCTCGATTTCGATACGGGTTTCCTCGATCTGCTCTTTGATGCGATGCAGTTCTTCGATGGCCTGCTTCTCCGCCTGCCAGCGGGCGCGCAGGGCCTGGGCCTTCTCGCGCAGGTCGGCTAATTCCTCCTCCAGTTTCTTCAGCCGTTCCTTAGAAGCTTTGTCACGCTCCTTCTTCAGCGCCTCGCGTTCGATCTCCAACTGCAAAATCTGGCGGTCAATCTCGTCCAGTTCGCGCGGCTTGGAGTCAATCTCGGTGCGCAGGCGAGCCGCCGCCTCGTCGATCAGGTCGATGGCCTTATCAGGCAGCCGCCGATCGGGGATGTAACGATGACTCAGCGTGGCGGCTGCGATGACCGCGGCATCGGTGATGCGCACGCCGTGGTGCACCTCATAGCGCTCCTTCAGCCCGCGCAGAATGCTGATAGTCTCCTCCACGCTGGGCTCGTCCACATAGACCGGCTGGAAGCGCCGTTCCAGAGCCGGGTCCTTTTCCACATACTTGCGGTACTCGTCCACCGTGGTGGCGCCGATCATGTGCAATTCGCCGCGGGCCAGCATGGGCTTGAGCATGTTGCCCGCATCCATTGCGCCCTCGGCCGCGCCGGCGCCCACCACCGTGTGCATCTCGTCGACGAACAGGATGATTTCACCGGCCGCGTCGGTGACCTCTTTGAGCACCGCCTTCAGGCGCTCCTCGAACTCACCCCGGTACTTGGCCCCGGCGATGAGGGCCCCCATATCCAACTGCACAATGCGCTTGTGCTTCAAACCTTCGGGCACATCACCGTTGACGATGCGTTGGGCCAGACCCTCGACGATGGCAGTCTTGCCCACGCCGGGGTCGCCGATGAGCGCCGGGTTGTTCTTGGTGCGACGGCTCAAAATCTGAATCACGCGACGGATTTCCTCATCGCGCCCGATGACCGGGTCCAGTTTGCCCTGGCGGGCCAACGCCGTCAGGTCACGCCCGTACTTCTCCAGGGCCTGGTAAGTGGCCTCCGGGTTCTCCGAAGTCACCCGCTGCGTGCCACGGATGGCGGCCAGCGCCTTGAGGGTAGCGTCCTTGGTCAGGCCATAGCGCTCCAAACGCCTGGCTTCAACGCTCTCCGTGAGCCCCAACAGCAAATGCTCCGTCGAGACATACTCGTCTTGCATCCCGCGCGCGTAGCGCTCGGCGGCCTGCAACACCTCAGCTGTGGGCCGGGCCAGGCCCACCTCCACATTGGCGCCGTACACCTTGGGGCGCCGTTCCAAATCCTCCTGCACCTCTCGGCGCAAGGCCTCGGTGCTCCCGGCCACCTGCTTGACGATGGCCGGCACCACACCCTCGTCCTGCTGCAACAGCGCCAGCAGCAGATGGGCGGGCTCAATGGCCTGATGGTTGTATTCTTGCGCCAAACGCTGAGCGGCGAACAACGCCTCTCGCGATTTTTGCGTGTACTTCTCCAGGTTCATGCTTTCCTCTCCTTGGAACAAAATTTCAATCAGGGGATGGCGCTTCTCTCTAAAGGGGGCCGCCTCCCTTGGGCCTGAACCCAGCGGACCCTCCGGGTGCCGCCCATACTCCAAATACGGTGCCACCCCCTGGGTAGAAGTCGATTTTGGCGTTATCAATGTAATCCACAAATGTTAATCGAGTGTCAACAAGGCATAAGAAAAGGATAAACATCGAAATGATACAATAGAGACATCCTTCACAAGGGGCAGGTGCTTCCCATGAACGCGTTGATACCCTCTCCCGTGGCGGTGATCGTTGGCGCGTCGTCGGGCATCGGGGCGGCGCTGGCCCGGCAACTGGCCGACGAAGGCTATCGGGTGGCGCTGGTGGCGCGCAACGAGGCGGCGTTGAACGAGGTGGCCCAGGCCATCCGCGACCTTCATAGCGAAGAGGCGGCCCGCGTTTATCCCCATGATGTGACCGATTACGCGGCGGTACCCGAGATGTTTCGCCGCATTCTCGCCGAGATGGAGCGCATTGATGCGGTGATCTACACCGCCGGCGTGCTGCATCCCGTGGCGGAAGACGAATACGACTTCACCAAGGATCGCCCCATGCTGGAGGTCAACCTGCTAGGCGCAGTGGCCTGGCTGGGACAAGCGGCCGCCTACTTCCAAACCCAGGGCCAAGGCCACATCGTAGGCCTCTCCTCGGTGGCGGGCGACCGCGGCCGGGTGAAAAACCCGACCTACCAGGCCAGCAAGGCCGGCCTGACCAACTACCTGGAAAGCCTGCGCAATCGCCTCAGCCGCCACGGCGTGCATGTGCTCACCGTCAAGCCGGGATTTGTGGACACCCCCATGTTGCAACAGGCCGGGGGAGCGGCCTTCTGGGTCATCTCTCCCGAAAAAGCCGCGGCCGACATTACCAAAGCCTTGCGCAAGAAAAAACAGGTCATCTACACCCCGGCCCGCTGGCGCTGGTTGATGTTGGTAATTCAGCACATCCCTTCCTTTATCTTCCGGCGGTTGAGGTTTTGAGGGGGAAGGGATTTGGGGCAACTGAGGGAATTAGGGGATTGAAGTTCCAAATCCCTCAGGTGCCTCGGTTACCTCAGTTCCCTTAATCCCCCCAATCCCTCAATCCCCCATCCAGGAACCCAGCCATGCTGCCCTTTGATCGCTTACGCTCGGTAGAGAATTTCGGCCACTCCATCCGCACGCCGGGCTACGTGTTCCGCCCCACCCATGTGGAACAAATCGCCGAGTTGCTGAACTTCGCCCGGCGACAGGGGATACGAATGGCGCTGCGCGGCGCAGGTCGCAGTTATGGCGATCCCCACATGGCCTCCGGGCATATCGTCCTCGACCTGATCCGAATGAACCGTGTGTTGGACTACGACCCTACCCAAGGGGTTATCACCGTCGAGCCAGGTGTGACCATCCAGCGCCTTTGGGAATATACGCTGGAAGACGGCTGGTGGCCGGCCGTGGTGCCCGGCACCATGTTCCCCACGGTGGGCGGCTGCCTGGCCGCCAATGTGCACGGCAAGAACAACTGGCGCGCCGGCACTTTCGGCGACCATGTGACCCAACTCACCGCCCTGCTGCCCAACGGCGAGGAGGTCACCCTCACGCCCGACGACTCCGACTTCAAGGCCCTGGTCAGCAGCATGGGCACCTTAGGCATCATCACCCGGGCCACCCTGCAACTGCACCGCGTGCACTCCGGCGACCTGCTGGTCAAGGCCTTCGCCACGCCCGACCTGGGCACCACCCTACGCGAACTGGACGAGGCCAAGGAGACCTGGGACTACCTGGTGGCCTGGGTGGACAGCACCGCTCAAGGCCGCCAACTAGGCCGCAGCCAGATTCACCTGGCCCGCTATCTGGAACCTGGTGAAGACCCTGCCCCCGGGCGCACCCTGAGCCGCCAGCATCAGGTGCTTCCCGAGACCATTCTCTTTGTCCCCAAGAGTGTGCTGTGGATGTTCATGCGGCCCTTCATGAACAACCTGGGCCTGTGGGCCACCAACACGGCCAAATTCTGGGCCTCACGCACCCTGGGCCACCACAAGGTCTACCGCCAGCCCCATGTGGCCTTCAACTTTCTACTGGACTATGTGCCCAACTGGGAGCGGGCTTACGGACCTGGTGGACTGATTCAATATCAATGCTTCGTGCCCAAAGAGCGGGCCGAAAGCACCTTCGCCGCCCTGCTGGAAACCACCCAACGCTTTCGACTGCCGACCTTTTTAGGGGTCATCAAACGCCACCGGCCCGATGACTATCTGTTCACCCATGCCCTGGATGGCTTTTCCTTCGCCATGGACTTCAAGGTCACAGCCCGTAACCGCCGCCGCCTGCTGGAACTGGCGACAACGCTGGACCGGATGGTGTTGGACGCCGGTGGCCGGTTCTACTTCGCCAAGGACGCCACCCTGGTTCCCCAACATGCGGCTGCTTACCTGGGCCAGGAAGCCCTCAAGCGCTTCTTCGCCATCAAAGCCCACTGGGATCCCGATGAAGTGCTTCAGCCCGACCTGTACCGCCGGGTGCTGAGGCCGCTGAAGAACAAGGTTAAGGTATAATGTTTTTAGTCACTACCAAGGAGGAGGTCATGCCAGGAGGCGCCAAGACATCCAAGGGGCATGAACTGCGGGACAGAGTTGTCGAATTGGCTCACAAACTGGGGTTAGAAGCGAAAACAGAGGTCAAGGTAGCCCGTCGTATCTGGGGCGCTCAACGCCGGATCGATGTGGTATTGCGCAAACCTGGCAGCGAAAAGGTGCTTGGTATCGAGTGCAAATATCAATCGACGCCGGGAACGGCCGAGGAAAAGATCGCGATCACTTTAGAAGACATGAAGCACTGGCCTATCCCAGGTATTGTGGTGATTGATGGCGAAGGATTTTCCGATAAGA
>DUEP01000002.1 GCA_011176535.1 Anaerolineae bacterium
GAGCACCAGGTTTTGGACGGCGAACCACACCGGCCGACGGGCCCATTGCATAGCGGGCGGGAAGTCGGCATGGCCGCTGGCCTGGGCCTTGAGTTCGCGCAGGTTGTTCAGCCACTGGGGGTTAAGGCCGAAGTTCCAGAAATGCGGCCCGCGGAAGGCGTAGGGCTGGAAGACACGGAAGGCCAGCAGGCTCAGTCCCCCGGCCAGGGCCAGCAAGCTCACCCCCAGCAGGCCTTCCTCGCGCCGTTGGGCGGGGCTCAGCCGGGCCCAGCGCACCAGCAGGGCCACGGGCAACAGCACAGCCACAGGGAAGGCGCTGATTTTCGCGGCCATGGCCGCGCCGTAGGCCAGACCAAAAGCCAGGAAACGCGGCGTCAGGCGGCGCAGAGGTCGCTCGTCCAGGGAAATGTGCACCGCCACGGCCACCGCCGCAAAGGTGAACAGGTTGAAGAAGTTGTCCACGGTGAAGAAGTGGGACTGCTGGATTTGCATCACGGCCAAGGCCGAGAAAGCGGCGGCCAGCAGGCCCACTTTGCGCCCGTAGAGGCGTTTGCCCACCCAATAGACCAGCAGCACTAAGAGCACATCGGCCAGGGCGGAGAGTTGCCGCCCCACCAGATGCACCTCGCCGTAGCCGGTCTTGCCCAAGGCATCGGCCACATAGCGCACGATGAAGATGGGCAGGGTGCCGTAGACGAAGAAGCCGAAGCCCTTGTTGGCCGGGTTGAGGGAGGAGCGGGCGGTGTCGAAATACTCGCCTAGGCTGTGCACCGGCTCGATGGCGGATTCCACCATGGTGAGGAACCGCTCGTCGGGGTGCAGGTGCTGGTCTTCGTCCCAGTTGATGCCCACAAACCGCAGGTAAGCACCGAGGAGCAGGATGAGGACGAGCAGGATGTCGGCGAGAAGGGGGGGCAGTTTGGACATAGGAACCTCGAGTCGTTACTTCGTACCCCGTGTCTGGCCAAGAAAGCCGCTAAGGCGTCCAATACACAATGAAATCTTTCCCTGGGGTGGACGAACGCACCACTTTCATCTTTCCCCCAGGATACAGGGCTTCCAGCACGGCCAGGGTTTCCTGGTCTTCGGGCTTCACCAGAAACAACTTTGGGCCGGGGAGGTTTTGCGTGTTCGGGATGTTTTCGCGCCACAGGGCATAATCGGTGATTTGCGGGAACACCCCGGCGTTGATGGCCACCAGGCGGGTATCCACCCAATGGGGATAAGGGACCACCCAGACGTGATCCGGGGCTCCGATGGACTGGCTGAACCCACGGACGACCTGCCCCATTTCGGAGGTGTTCCAGGCCCCTAAGCGAAATTCCTCATCGTACCGGTGGAACACCAGATCGAAGTTGAGAAAAGCCGCCCCCGCCAACAACACCGCGCCCAGGGCCCAGGCCAGGCGGGGCCCCCACCGAGGGCGCCGCGCCCACAAGGGACGCAACACCCCTTCCAGGCCCAACCCTACGATGAGGAATACCGGCACGATGGCTCCACCGGTGCGATTCAGGCTGGGATTCTCCTCGGGGAAGGCCAGCGACAGGGCCGAAGGCAACATGAGCAAAGGCACGGCGACCAGGAGAAACAGGTCCTCCCAGCGGCGCTGGCGCAGATAGCGCACGATGAGCAAGACGCTCCCCAGGGCGTAAAGCGCTCCGCTGATCCAGTCCAGCGCTGGCCGGTGGGGGATGGAATGCACCCAGATCTGGCCGTTCTCCCAGAAAGGCATGAGCCAGACTTTCCACAGGTTGCTCAGAAAGATACGCAACGGCGGCCCCGGATAGGGACGTTCCATCTGGCCCAGGCGGGTCATGGAACGATAGAAGAAGATATCCCAGTGCCCCAGCATGTAGCGCAAGAGGGGCAAGAACACCACCACCGAGAAAAGCACCACCAACACCAAGCCTACCACCGCGCGGGTGCGTCGCTCGGCTGAGCGCCGCCCTTCATGGAGCAAGTACAATCCTACGGCGGCCAGCACCGTGAGCGTCACCATACGGAAAGGCGAATAGCCGTGCACGCCCAGCCCCAGGGCGATGCCGGCGAGAATGAAGGCGTTGCGCTCGCCCCGCCGCAGCCCGCGCACCAGAAAGTACAGCGTGGGCGCCACCCAGGCCGGGTAGAAGGTGAAGCGCAGGGCCACGCGGGTGATCACATTGGGCCAGTAGGCCATGGCCGTCAGGGCCGTGGCCCAAAAAGCCACCCGACGGTCGGCCAACTCCACGCCTAGCAGATAAATGAAGGGCAGGGTGAACAGCCCCATGATGGCCGTGCCCGCCTTGAGGGCCAGGAAACTCAGCCCCAGCCCCAGATACCGAGCGGTGAAGGCGGTGAGGTACATCTGCATGGCCTCGCGGCCCGTGTTGCGGGGGAAGAAGATGCGCCATTGCCCGGCCAGCACATCGGCCACATCGAGCAGTTTCTCGGCATGGTCCGAGAACATCTCGGCCGGCACCTCCGCCAGACGATAAAGGCGGAAAAACAGGGCCAACCCGACCAGGAAGAGCACCGCCAGATGGCCGGGCCGCAGGGTCACCTGCCATGTGCCACGGCGCCATCGCTGCCGCCACCCGGCCAGCCGTTCACGCCAGGGACGCACGGGACGCCACAGGGCCGCCACGAGCAACCCCAGCCCTCCCAGCCAGAGGGTCAAATCGAGGCCGGTGAAGCGATTGTCGCCGAAAAGGACAAAGGCGGCCAGCGCCAGGGTCAATCCCGGCGCCAGCCAACCGGGATGAGCCAGGCGCAGTTCGTCCCGCGCCCAAGGCGTCCGGGGCAAAGGCGGCAGAGTCACCTCACCGCGCAGGAGCGCCCACCCCAGCATCCCCAGCGCGGCCGCGTAAAAACCCAGCGCCGCGCCCAGGCTGCGCTCCGGCGGCTCCAGCAGCCGTTGGGCGAACAAGGCCAACGTCAAAGCCGCCAAACCGCGCCAGGGCCAGGGCTCACGATGCGGGATAGGGTCATGGGACACCGAAGGGGGGACGCCTTCCTCCGGGGGCTGCACAGGTTCAGGAGGTGCGGGCTGGACCTCTGCGTCCGGGGCCAAGCCTCCTGTTTCCCCTTCTTCCCCTAAGGCCTTCTCGACCGCTTGAAGCACCGTTGGGGGCAACGGCGCCCAATCCGCAGGCCGGAGGGCCGGGGGCAGCCACGCAGCCAACCGTCCCTTGACATAGTCCCAAAGAGTGTATTCGCGCATGGTTATATTATAGCCTCTCAGGGATGGCGAGGTCACGCCAGGGGGCGTCACCCCCAACGGCGGGCGATGTAGAACGTATAAGCCCCTTGAGGGTGGCGCGGGTTTTCGTATAGGGGGCGCAACCGGCGCGCCAGCCAGGCCAGATTCCGGTGGGTAGGGGCGAGAATCCAGCGGCCCGTGAGTTTCTTGACCACCAGACCGGGCAGGCCGAAGTAATGCCCCCATTCCAAGGCGCGCAGGGCGGCGGGCGAGAAGTAGTGCCACCAATCCACCACCTCAAAGCCCGCACGGGCCAGGCGCTGGCGCCACACTTCGGGCGGGTCGCAATGATGATGGCGGGAGATGCGGTTGAAGAAGGCGCGATACGCATCGCCCAGCGGGCGCAGGCCCAACCGGTCCAGCGCGCGGCCCACGCTCAGGTTGGGCAGGAAGTTGTGGTTGGGCACGCTGAACACGAAAGGCGCGCCGGGGCGCAACACGCGCGCCAAATCGCGCAGCACGGCGTCCAGATGGGGGATGTGCTCCAACACCGAGTTGCTCACCGCACTGGCGAAAGCGCCCTCGGGGAAAGGCATGGCCGCGCCGTCGGCCTGGACGAGCAGGCGGTAGGCCTCGCCATAGCGGCGGCGGGCCTCCTGCAGGGGCGCCCACCAGGGGTCCAGGCCCACTTCCAGGGGGCGGTCGAAAGTGCGGGCGGCAAAGTGGCCGTCGCCGCAACCCAGGTCCAGGGTAGGCGCAGGCAGGTCGAGGCCCTGGTAGAAAGTAGCCTCCACCGCGCGCAGCAAGGCGCGGAAGTAGGGCAGTTCACGCAGTTGAAGAAAGAGAAAATCGCGATTCGACGGGGTCACCATGGCCGTTATTCTACCGCAATCTCAGAGGTCTGAGCCTGCCGAAGGCCCGGCACGGCCATCCTGAAGCCAGGCCCCCGGAGACCAGAGCGGCACCCGGCCTTCAACTTCGCCCAGGCCCGGGTTCCCCCCACCAAAAATATCCCGGAGCCAGGGGGCCGCAGCGTGTGCCGGTTGCGAGGCAAAGCAAACCCCGGCAGGCAAAGGGGCCTGCCGGGGTAGCGGGCGGGATGACGGGCCGGAGGTTCACTCTTCGGTGAGGAAAAAGCCCATCCCAATCGTCCCCGGCCCCACATGGGTGCCCAACACAGGGCTCAGTTCCACAAACAGGGTTTCCTGGCAATTCAGAGTCTGCTCCACCTGGGCCTTGAAGGCTTGGGCGGCCTCGGCCGCATGGGCGTGGATGATGCCGACTTTGACCGGTCGGTCGCCGGCGCGCTCCTTGGCCAGGTCGAGGATGCGTTGCAAGGCGCGCCGCTTGGTGCGCACCCGCTCCAAGGCGTCGATTTTCCCTTCGGCGTCGAAATAAAGAATGGGCTTGATGTTGAGCGCCGTGCCCAAGTAACGGGAAGCCCCCCCGATTCGTCCGCCCTTGTGAAGGTATTTCAGCGTATCCACCACGAAAAAGGTGTGCAGACGATCCACCACCCACTGGGCTTTGTCCCGCACCTCCTCAAAGGATGCGCCCTGGGCGGCCAGGCGGGCCGCTTCCAGCGTGGCCCAACCCTGGGCCGCCGAGGTGCTCCTGGAATCCACCACGGCCACCGGCACTTTATCGAACTCTTGTGCCGCCGCCAGCGCGCTGGCCACTGTGCCGCTGATGCCCGAGGAAATGAGCACCGCCACGATGGCGTCGTACTTTTCGGCCATGGCTTCATAAGCGGCCAGGAAGTCTTGCATGGGAGGTTGCGAAGTCGTGGGCAAGGTTTTCGACTGAGACAGGCGCTCGTAAAACGCCTGGGGGGTGATATCCACCCCATCGCGGAAGGTTTCCCCATCCCAATTCACCCGCAGAGGGACCACGCGGATATCGTACTGCCGCAAAAGGTCTTCGGGGAAGTAAGTCGTACTGTCGGTCAACACACCTACAGGACTCATCGTCTCCTCCATCGAGCAACAAAGATGCGGCCCATAGCCAGACAACCGCTCCATCTATCCTAAACCCCAAACGAGGCCGAGGGATACGAAAAAACCCTCAAAAACGCTGTAACACAGAGGATGGGTTCAGGAAAGGACTCCCCTCAACCGCTCAAACAGCGCTTCGTAGGCCGCGGCCGTCGCCTCAGGGGCGAACCTGCGCGCCACGGCTTCGGGATCGCCGCGGTAGGCTTCGGGGTGCTCGAGCACTTTGAGGATGGCCTGCGCCAGGCTGGCCGCATCGCCCACCTGGGCGATTTCGCCCATACTGGTCATCCTGACCGGCTGGCGCACGCCGGGCAGGTTGGAAGCCACCACGGGCACGCCGTTCATCATGGCCTCGATTTGCACCAGACCAAAACCCTCGGTGGAGTTCAGGCTGGGCAACACGAGCACATCCAGGTTAGGGTAATACGCGGCCATCTCTTCGGCGCTGAGCAGCCCCACGAAGCGCCAATGCCCCACCTCCGCCAATTTGCGGATGGCCGGCATGACCCGCCGGCGGTACGCCTCCTCACCCAGCACGTTCTCGTATGGGCCAGCGTAAAGCACCAGGGCTTCGGGGTAACGTTCCAAAATGCGCTCCATGGCCGCCACCAGGTATTCCACCCCTTTCTCCGCAGCTAGGCGGGCCGCCATACCGATCACGGGCCGTCGACCTTGCGGGTTGTGCTGGCGGGCAAAGGCGGCGATGGCCTCCGATGTCGCTCTGGGCAGCGTCACCGGGGGCAGCACCGTGGTCAGTTTGTGCCGGTAGCGCCGCAAATAGGGCGAATGGTCGGCATAGTCCTGGGTATAGGTAACCACCTGATGGGCGAAGATGGCCGCCAGATGGTCCATGGTGTGCACCACCGTGTTAACCACGCGATTGAACGCCCCTGGAGGCAACTTCACATCGCAATGATAGGTCAACACCGTGGGGCGACGGAACACCCGGCCGCGAAAAGCCACACCAGCCGCGTCGAACTGAGGCAGGTGCAGGTGCACCACATCGTGGGCCAGCACCTGGCGGGTGGCCTCCAGGCCGATGGTGGGCATGATGACCCCTTTGCTCACCCGAAAGAGCACCGGCACCCGCACCACCCGCACGCCGTCCAGCACCTCCTCACGGGGCAGGGCGCGGTCGTATTGGGAGGTGAGCACCGTGACCTCGTGCCCCCGCGCCGCTAAAGCGCGGGAAAGTCGTTCCACATAAACCGTCAAACCGCTCACATGGGGGCGGTAGTAAGTCAGCATTTCTATAATCTTCACGCTCGCTGCCTCCCTGCACGGCCAAAGGATGTCGCCGCGATGAGGTTATCTTTTCTGGGAATGGATGCCGCACATCATTACGCCTATACGAACAACTCCCGGTTCGCCTGCACCCACGCCACCAGCCGCCGCACGCCTTCTTCTACCCCCACCTGGGGGCGCCAACCCAACTCCCGTTCGGCTTTGCGGATGTCGGAAATGTACACCCGCTGATCGCCGGGCCGCCAGTCGCCATAGGTCACCGGCACCGGATGGCCCAACAGTCCTTCCAGCAAGGGGCCAAACTCCCGCCAGATGGACACGGTGTGCTGGGGGCCGCCGCCGATGTTGTACACCTCCCCAGCCACCTGCTCCCGCCGGTCCACGGCGGCGTCATAAGCATCCAGCAAATCCTCCACGAAGAGCAGGTCACGCACCTGCTTCCCGTCGCCGTAGATGGTGATAGGCCTGCCCGTAACGGCAGCGATGACGAACCAGGCCACCCAACCTTGATCCTCCACGCCCCACTGGCGCGGGCCGTAGATGCAACTCTGGCGGAAGACCACCGTGGGCACGCCGTAGATGCGGGCGTAGTCGCGCACATACTGATCGCCCGCTCCTTTGGAGCAGCCGTAGGGGGAGTGGAAATCTAGCGGCTGAGTTTCGGGCACGCCGTGAGGCAGGTCGGCGTAGCGGTAGCGGGTCGCCTCCTCCACCACGGCCACCTCTTCCATGCCGCCATACACCTTGTTGGTGGAAGCGTAAAGGACCAGGGGCCGCCGAGGGGACAGGCGGGCGGCTTCCAGCACATTGAAGGTACCCAAGGCGTTGATTTCAAAGTCCAGGCGCGGGTCGCGCACCGAAGTCGTCACGGCCACCTGAGCCGCCAGGTGAACGACCACATCGGCTTCGCGCACCTGGGCGGTGAGCAGCGCCGCGTCGCGCACATCCCCCACCACCAGACGGAAATGCTGTTCGCCGAACTGTTCCCGCAGCCAGGCGATGTTGCGCTCGGCCCCCCGGCGAGAGAGATTGTCGTAAATCGTCACCCGCTCGCCGCGCCGCAGCAGACGGGCCGCGTAGTTGGCGCCGATGAACCCGGCGCCGCCGGTGATCAGGTAATGGCGTGCCATCTTTCCTCCCTCACGAAAAGAAGGGTGAGCGGGACACCACTTCTCATCAGGGCTACCCGCGGGTGAACGCTCACCGAGGTCTTACAGTCTGTTGCACAATCTGAGGCAACGAAGCGCCGTAGACGCTCAACCCCGCCATGCCCAGGGACACGGTCACCAGGTAGTACACGGCGTGCATGGCCAGGGCGTAGGCCAGAGCGACGGAAGGGTCCACGCCCAGGGCGTGCAACACAAAAACCATCACACCCTCCATGACGCCCAGGCCTCCGGGGGCCGAGGGCACGGCCACGCCCATACCCACGCTGCCCAGCACAAAAGTCGCCCACCACAGGTTGGCCTGGGGCACCAGGACTTGCAGAGCCAGGCCGTAGGCCACCACCTGCACCAGCCAGGAGACGGTCATCAGCCCCAGGAGGACCAAAAACCGCAGGGGGTGGGCCAGGACTTCCAGGCCGTCCAGAAAGTGTTGGGCCCAGCCCAGCAACCGTCGGGTCCGGCGACCGCCCCTGGGGGTCAGGCGAGTCTCCAGGATCCGGCCCAGAGGGACGCGGAACGCGGCCAGCAGGGCCAAGACGAACAACACCGCTATCGCCAGTCCCCCCAGGGTGAGTGACGCATGATGGGCCTGGGGCAGGTCCAGCACCCAGGGGATGGCGGCCAGCAACATCCCGGCCAACAGCACCACATCCATCAAACGCTCCACCATCACGGTGGAGAGGGCATGCCAAAAAGAAACACGAGCCCGAGGGGCAATGAGCAAGGCGCGGGCGGCCTCCCCGGCCCGCAAGGGGATGAGATTGTTCACCAAGTAGCCGGCGTTGAGGGCCCAAAAGGCCGCAGACCACGAGGCCCGCCCCCCCAGCAGCAACCGCCAAGCCAACGCCCGCAGGCCGATGGAGGCCGCCAGGAGCACCACGGCCGCCGTCAAGGTGAGGGGCGGCAGGCGGCGCAGGGCCTGGACTAAGGTGTGCACATCGGCCAGGGCCAACACGGCGGCCAGAGCAGCGGCGCTGACCAGAAAGCCCACCCAGGTGCGGGGGCTCCAACGCGTTTTCACCCTTCCTCCTCCCCCAACTGCAGCACCGCCAGAAAAGCCTCCTGGGGGATGGCCACCTTGCCCACCATCTTCATCCGCTTTTTGCCCTTCTTTTGCTTTTCCAGCAGTTTGCGCTTGCGGGTCACATCGCCGCCGTAGCACTTGGACAGCACATCCTTACGCAGGGCCTTCACATTGGCGCGGGAGATGATCCGCCCCCCCGCCACGGCCTGAATGGGCACCTCGAACAACTGTCGCGGGATGAGTTTCTTGAGTTTGGAGACCAACCGTTGCCCTCGATGGTAGGCCTCGTCCCGATGGACGATGGTCGCCAGAGCGTCCACCGGCTCGCCGTGCACCAGAATCTCCAGTTTGACCAAATCGCCGGGGCGGTATTCGGCGAACTGGTAGTCCAGCGAAGCATAGCCCCGCGTGCGGGACTTGAGTTGGTCAAAGAAGTCCACGATGAGTTCGGCCAGGGGGAGTTGAAAGTAAAGCACCACCCGGTCGGGCGTAGGATGCTCCTGACGCACGAACACCCCTCGCCGCTTGGTGACCAGGTCCATCACCGGCCCGTAGTAGGCCAGCGGGGTGAAAATCTGGATGTCCATCCACGGCTCGCGGATTTCGGCGATCTCCCCTTCGTCGGGCAGTTGTGCTGGGGAATCGATGCGCACCACCTCGCCGTTGCGCAGCACCACCTCGTACTCCACCGAGGGAGCGGTGACCACGATGTCCAGGTCGTACTCGCGCTCTAAGCGCTCCTGGACGATTTCCATGTGGAACATACCCAGGAAACCGCAGCGGAACCCAAAGCCCAGGGCCTGGGAGGTCTCCGGCTCATAGACCAGCGCTGCGTCGTTGAGTTGCAGTTTGGCCAGGGCGTCGCGCAGGTTTTCGTAGTCCTCGGCTTCGGTGGGGTAAATGCCGGCGAAGACCATGGGCTTGGGGTGACGATAGCCGGGGAGCGGCTCGGCGGCGGGGCGCTGAGCCTGGGTGACGGTATCGCCCACGCGAGCCTCCTGCACGGTCTTCAATCCAGTGGCGATGTAGCCCACCTCGCCGGCTTCCAGCCCCCCGGTGGGGGTCATGCGCGGGGCGAAGACGCCCACCTCCACCGGGCGAAACTCGGCTTCCGAGGCCATCAGGCGCAAAGTGTCGGTGGCCGTCAGGCGGCCCTCGACCACACGCACATAGACCACCACACCCTTGTAGGGGTCGTAGTGGGAATCGAAAATGAGGGCCCGCAGGGGCGCGTCGGGGTCGCCTTGCGGCGGCGGCACCTGGCGCACGATGGCCTCCAGCACCAGCTCTACATTGGTGCCCTCTTTGGCCGAGATGCGGATGACCTCTTCCTCCGGGACACCCAGGAGTTCGGCCACTTCATGGGCCACCTCATCAGGCCGCGCCGAGGGGAGGTCGATTTTGTTCACCACCGGGATGATTTCCAGGTCATTCTCCAAAGCCAGGTAAAGGTTGGCTAAGGTCTGGGCCTCCACCCCCTGGCTGGCATCCACCACCAGCAGCGCCCCTTCGCAGGCGGCCAGGGCGCGACTGACCTCGTAGCCGAAGTCCACATGGCCCGGCGTGTCGATGAGGTTGAGTTCGTAAGTCTGGCCGTCCTGGGCGGTGTAGCGCATCCGCACGGCCGAGGCTTTGATGGTCACGCCTTTCTCCCGCTCCAACTCCATGTCGTCCAGCACCTGCTCGGTCATCTCGCGGTCGGAGATGGTGCCGGTGAGTTGGAGCAGGCGGTCGGCCAGGGTGGACTTGCCGTGGTCGATATGGGCGATGATGGAGAAGTTGCGGATGAGTTTCGTCATAGCGGGGGTAAGTATACCAAAGGTGCGAAATGCGGAGTACGGTGTGCCATGTTCCACGGGTGCGATGGGCGGCGTTCCATGGCAAGGCCCAAAGGAGACAAGGCCATCTCCACGCCAGTTTACTCCACCCGCAGGATGGGGAACAGGGCGGCGATGAGGAAGGCCAGTACGGCCAGGGCAGGGCCCACACCCAGCAAGTCGGCCAGCACGCCCAAAAGAAGGGCCAGACCACTGGCCAGCAAGGTGCGCACCACCGATTCCACCGAGAGGCCCGAGGCCATCACCCGGCTGGCGATCTGGTCGCTAATGTAGGCCACATTCATCGGCCGCCGCAGGTTGTGGAGCACATAGAAGCCCAGGTAAGCCACGATAGCGACGCCCGTCCATCCGCCCCAGGTGACCGCGCCGGCCAGCGCCAGCAGGAACACGCCCAACAGATAGGAGCGGTTGATGGCCTGGGCCAGGTTGGCAAAGCGGCGGCTGAATCGGTCGGCGTTGCGCGAGGCGTAACTGGTGCTCAGGTAGATGAAGAAGTACACCACGCCCACCACCACGGCGCCGCGTTGCTGCCCCGAGTACGCCAGGAAAACGGGCAGCGCCAGGGCAAACTGTTCCAGAATAGGTTGCAGGTAATCTTTGGTGGCCTTGAACAGGGCCATGAAACTGGCGCTGTTGAGGATGGCCCGCCACACCTGGCGGTCGGTGAACATGGCCCGAAAGTCCTGCCAGGTCTGACGGGCCTGCTGCCGCACAGCCTGCCAGCGCAAGGCCGTCAACTCGCCGTCCAGTTCAGGGGGATAGGTGGCCAGGTTGATGAAATCGAGCACATACGGCACAGCCGCGGCCAGGAACATGATGCGATAACTGCCGGTATAGAAAGCCAGCGCCGCCGCAATCAGTGCGTTGATGGCCGAGCCAAACTGGGAAGCCGAACGGGTGCGCCCGTAGTAGGACACCTTGAGGTGCTCCATCCGGTTGAGTTTGAGGTACTCCAGGATGAGGGCCTTGTGGGTGCCCGAACGAAAGGCTTCGCCCACGGCGAACAGGATCATGGCCAAGGCAAACCACCCGAAGCCACGGCCCCAGTAAAACACGGCAAAGGAGACCAGATACGCACCGAAGGCCATGAGCATGGCCTTGCGGCGGCCAAAAGCGTCGGCCAGCACCCCGGTGGGCACTTCCAACAGGTATGTGGTGGTGTCGCGGATGGCGTACAGGGTGCCGATGAGGGTGAAACTCAGCCCGGCTTCACGGAAAATGAGGATGAGGAAAGGCTCGAAAAAGCGCAGGTTCTTCAGGAACCCATAGAGCGCAAAGCGGGGGAACATGCGGTCTTTGCGGAACATCGTTACCTCCCAGGGTTATCCTAAGGCCATGGCCAAGCCGTCGGCGCGGGGGTCGGAACCGCCCCACAGCACACCGCTCTCGCGATCGCGCACGATGATCTGCCCGCGGCCAAACAACGCCCGCCTGGGGGTCCAGCAACCGCCGCCGTTGGGCCGCAAACGTCTTAGAGAGCAGGGCTTCCAACGGGGCGGGGTTGGTTCGCGGGTCGGCCACATACCAGCGGGCGTCCACAAAGGCCAGGCGCAGCGCCTCGATGAGCACGTGCAAACGCTCCGCGCTTAGCGGGTCTTGCCCGGCCAAAGCCTTCCAGGATGTTGAGGGCCAGCAAGGCGACCAGGCCCTGGCCGTTGGGCGGGCACTCCCAGATCCACAAGCCACGATAGGTGACCCCAATGGGCTCCACCCATTCGCTCTCGTGCGCCGCCAGGTCCTCCACAGTCAGGCACCCGCCAGCCTGCTGAACCACAGCGGCGATGGCCGCGGCGATGGGGCCGCGGTAAAAAGCCTCCTTGCCGCCCTCGGCCACCATGCGCAAGGTGAGGGCCAGGCCGGGATTGCGGAACACCTCCCCAGGGCGTGGGGCACGGCCCTCGATGGTCAGTTCCTCTCCATTAGGTGCGTGGCGCAGTTGACGCTCCACGCCGCGGGCCCAGAAGTACGCCGTCACCGGCGCTACGGGGAACCCTTCCTCGGACAGGCGAATGGCCGGAGCCAGCACCCGACTCAAGGGGAGAAGACCAAAGCGCTCGACCAGGTCGCACCACGCCGCACAGGCCCCCGGCACGGTCACGGTATAGGGGTGAAAAGGCGGCAGGCCGTCGGCCAGCCCCTCCCGGCGCGGGCGCTCCAGGGGGAGGGCTTGCGACGCGCGGCCCGAGCCGTTGAGGGCGTACACCCGGCGCGTCGCGGCGTCGTAGTACACCCCGCCGATGCCCGTGGAAGTGGGTTCGGTACATTGAGCGCCGCGGCCACGGCCACCGCTGCATCGGCTGTCTTGCCCCCGGCCGCCAACACACCCAGCCCGGTGGCCACGGCCCAAGGCTGCGAAGTGACCACCATGCCACGGCGGCCCAACACGGGCGAGCGACGGGAAGCGAAAGTCAGTGCGTGGCTCATGGCTCCCCCTCGGTCGGGCGGGTGCAGGTCTGAATCCAGGTCGCCAGCGTGTCTTCAGCCATCGGGGGACCATCCACCGTGAGCCACACCAGAAACTCCACATTGCCTTTGGGGCCGCGGATGGGGGAGCGAATCAGGCCGCGCACTCCGTACCCGTGGGTTTGAGCAAAACCCAGAATGTCCTGCAACACCCGGCGGTGCACCGCGGGGTCCCGAATGACCCCCCGACCCCGCGCCGCTTGGCGGCGCCCGGCCTCGAATTGCGGCTTGATCAGGGCCACCACATCCCCCCGGCCCGATGGCCTCAACGGCTCCGGGAACCACCCGTGCACCACGGGCAAGATCACCCGCAAGGAAATAAAGGAAACATCGATGGTGACCAACGAGACCGGCTCAGGCAAGCGCGCCACATAACGGGCGTTGGTGCCTTCCATCACCACGACCCGCGGGTCGCGGCGCAGTTTCCAATGCAGTTGCCCTTTGCCCACATCCAGGGCATACACCCTGGCTGCGCCGTACTGCAACAGGCAATCGGTAAAGCCCCCCGTGGACGCGCCCACATCGGCGCACACCCGCCCCGTCACAGCGATGGAAAAAGCCTCCAACGCCGCGACCAACTTCTCCCCGCCGCGGGAGACGAAGCGCGGGGCCCGGGCCACTTCGATGGGGGCATCGGCCGCCACCCGCTGGCCAGGCTTGAGGGCCATCTGGCCCGCCACCCGCACCTGCCCGGCCATGATCAGCCGCTGGGCTTGGCTGCGGCTCTCGGCCAGACCACGCTTGACCAGCAAAGCATCCAAACGCGTCTTCCTGGGCATGGGTTCATTTTACCCCCATCTAAGAAAAAGTGACCTCCTGCCTCAACCCTTCTGAACCTTCACCTAAGGTATAATTTTCTCTATGATGGACATTCTTGTCGCCCTCCTCCGCACCCTGCGGCCCAAACAGTGGACGAAGAACACCTTCGTCTTCGCCGCCCTGGTGTTCGACCGGCAACTGATGAACCCCACAGCGTTCCTCCGCACAGCGGCGGGGTTCCTCCTCTTTTGCCTGCTCTCGGGCATGGTGTACCTCATCAACGACCTGGCCGATCTGGAGGCCGATCGCCAGCATCCCACCAAGCGCCATCGCCCGCTGGCCTCAGGGCGACTTCCCGTTCCGGTAGCCCTGGTGGGGTTGGGCGTGTTGTTCCTGATCACCTTTCCCGCCGCCTGGGCTTTGGGGCGTGGTTTTTGCCTGGTGGCCCTGGGCTATTTTCTACTCAATCTGGCTTACTCCTTCGCCCTGAAGCACATCCCCCTTATCGATGTGCTGGCCATTGCCGCCGGGTTTCTGCTTCGGGTGCAGGCGGGCGTTTCCCTGATCCACGTACAACGATTCTCCCCATGGCTGTATGTCGTCACCTCCCTGCTGGCCCTGTTTTTGGGCTTCGGCAAACGGCGGGCCGAATTGAGCCTGCTGGCCGCCGGGGCCGGCGCCCACCGCCGGGTGCTGGACGGCTACACCATTCCTTTCCTCGACCAATTGCTGGTCATCACCTCAGCCACGACCATCATGGCTTACAGCCTCTATACCTTCTCTGCCCCCAACTTACCTTCCAACCACGCCATGATGCTCACCATCCCTTTCGTGACCTACGGCATTTTCCGCTATCTCTATCTGGTGCAGGTGGAAGGCCAGGGAGGCGCCCCTGAGGACGCGCTGCTTAGCGACCGGCCGCTACAGGCCGCCATCCTGCTTTGGGCGTTAAGCGTCGTGGTCATCTTTTACCTTTACTGAGGAGTCATCATGCCTGCCGTCACGGCCACCGCCCCCGGAAAAATCATCCTCTTTGGGGAACACGCTGTGGTGTACGGCCAGCCGGCCCTGGCCGTACCCGTGCAGCAAGTGCAGGCCCGCGCGGTGATCTCCGCCGCCCCCGATCTGGAACCCGGCGAGGTGTTACTCACCGCCCCGGAAGTCAACCTGCAAACCCCCTGGTCCCAACTGCCCCCGGAGCACCCCCTGGTCGTCGCCATCCGGCTCACCTTGACCGCTCTGGGGATGGCTCGCCCACCGGCGCTGCGCATCCGCATCACCTCCACCATCCCCGTGGCCGCCGGGTTGGGCTCCGGCGCAGCGGTAAGCGTGGCTTTGGTGCGGGCGCTGAGCCGCTTTCTGGGCCATCCCCTGGACAATGCCCAGGTGAACGCCATCGCCTTCGAGGTGGAAAAAATCCATCACGGCACCCCGTCAGGCATCGACAACACCGTGGTGACTTATGCCATGCCGGTGTACTTCGTCCGCGGCAGGCCGGTGGAGACCTTCCGCGTAAAGGAACCCTTCACGCTGGTCATTGGCGATACCGACGTGCCCAGCCCCACAGCCAAAACCGTGGCCGAAGTGCGCCGCCGCTGGCAGCAGGACCCTGCCACTTACGAAGCCCTTTTCGCCGCCATCGGACGCATGGTGAATCGGGCTCGTCGGCTCATCCAAGAAGGCCAACCCGCCGCCTTGGGCCCGCTCATGGACGAAAACCACGCCCTGCTTCGCCGCATGGGCGTCTCCTCCCCCAAACTGGACGCCCTGGTCGCTGCCGCAAAGGCAGCCGGGGCCTTAGGCGCCAAACTTTCCGGCGGGGGCCGCGGGGGCAACATGATCGCCCTGGCACCCGACGAAGCCAGCGCCCAACGCATCGCCCACGCTCTGCGCACCGCCGGAGCCGTACGCACATTGGTGACCACCGTGAGATAAATGGGCCGCGGATGAGACGGATTGGAGCGGATAAATCTGCATTCATCTCTCCCCATCCGCGTTGCTCCGCGTTCAATTTTGCCCTTTTGCATTCGGTGCCAAGGCACTGCCTTCCAAAGCGGCACCCGGCCTTCAACTTCGCTCAGGCCCGGGGTGCCGCACGCCAAAAAACGACTTCACGACCACGCCACGACCCCACCCAACGCTCATGCTCACCTTCCTCAAACTCGGCGGTTCGCTGATCACCGACAAACACCGGCCCATGACGCCGCTGCCCGACCGCATCGCGGCTCTGGCGCAGGCCATTGCCCAGGCGCGGGCCGAGCGCCATAACCTGCGTCTCGTGCTGGGCCACGGTTCCGGCTCCTTCGGTCACGCGGTCGCCCAGGAGCACGGCACCCGCCAGGGGGTGCACGATGTCGCGGGTTGGCGAGGCTTCGCCGCGGTATGGCACGCCGCGGCCCAACTCAATCGTCTCATCGTGGACGCGCTGCACGAGGCAGGATTGCCAGCCGTGGCCTTTCCTCCCTCGGCCGGCGTGATCGCCGAGGAGGGGCGCATCGTCGCCTGGGACATCCAACCGTTGCAAGCCGCCTTAGAGGCGCACCTGCTGCCCGTGGTTTACGGCGATGTGGCGTTCGACACCGTGCGCGGCGGCACCATCGTTTCCACCGAGGAGGTCTTCGCCTACCTGGCGGAGTCCCTGCGTCCCCAACGCATCCTGATCGCAGGGGTCGAGCCCGGCGTTTGGGCCGATTACCCCGCCTGTACGCGCCTGGTGCCCGAAATCACGCCGCATTCGGTGAAGGCCCTGAGCGCCTCCCTGCAAGGCAGCGCTGCCACCGATGTCACGGGCGGCATGGCGACCAAAGTGCATCAGATGGTGCATTTGGCGGAGAAAATTCCGGGCCTGAAGATCCTGATCTTCCGCGGCACCCCTGCCTGGGTCCGGCAAGCCCTGTTAGGGGAACCGGTCACCGGAACCTGGGTCCGGGTGCCCACCCCGTAGACCCGCACTTTCTTTTGGAGAAGGACCTGTCTATGGAGATTCCCGTCCTCCACCTGGACGAAGACATCCTGGTTATCGCCAAACCGGCCGGGCTGCGCAGCACGCCCGACGGCTGGGACCCCGACCTGCCGCATCTGCGGTCGGTGTTGGAGCCAGCCTACGGCCGGCTATGGCTGGTGCACCGTCTGGACCAAGACGCCAGTGGGGTGATGGTCCTGGCGCGAAACGCAGCGGCCCACCGCGCGTTGAGTCGGCAGTGGGAGCGACGAGAGGTGGAGAAAATTTACCATGCCATCGTGCAGGGCGAGCCCGAATGGCAAAGGCACACGGTGGAGGCTCCCTTGCGGGCCAATGTGGGCCGGCGAAAACGGACAGTGGTGCACCCCAAGGGGCAGCCGGCGCAGACCATGTTGCGGGTGATCCGGCGGCTGGCCGGCTACACGCTCATCGAAGCCCGTCCCGTGACCGGTCGGCGGCATCAAGTGCGGGCGCATCTGTACCACGCCGGGCATCCCATCGTCGCCGATCCGCTTTACGGCCCAGGCCCCCGGCCGGGTGCCCCCATCGCCCGCCTGGCCCTCCACGCCCGGCGGCTGGTTTTTCGCCACCCTCGCACGGGCGAAGCGGTGCGTTTCACCGCCCCCCATCCGGAGGGCTTTGCCACGGCCCTGGCTCAATTGGAGAAATGGCAGGCCCTGCTGGCCTGAGCGCGTTCAACTTCAAACGCCAGCGCACCCTCAGAGCGTCGGGCGTGCTGGCGTTTCTCTATCTTCTCTACGCCGGGGTCAACCCACCGCTTCTTCCCAGGGGCGGAACCCTTCCCCCAGGGCTTCATGGGCGCTGCCCACCACCATGAAAGCCTGAGGGTCGGCCTGGCGCACGAAGTTCTTCAACTGCTCCACCTCGGTACGGGTGACCACACAATAGAGCACGGCCCGTTCCCGGCCTGTGTAGCCGCCGCGCCCCTGCAGGATGGTCACGCCCCGGTTGAGGCCGTGCAGGATGTGGCGGGTCACTTCCTCGGGGCGGTTGGTGATGATGATGGCCGTGCGCACCACATTGGGCCCGGAGAGCACGCCCTCGGCCGCGATGCCCGCAATGTAAAGCGCCACCAGGGCATACAATGCCTGTTCCCAGCCAAAGGTCAGCCCGGCGAGCAGGATGACCAGGCCGTCGGCAAACAGGTAACTCTGCGCCAGGGGGATGTGACGCCACTGGGCCAGGATGCGAGCCAGGATATCCGTGCCCCCGCTGGTGCCCCGACCGCGGTAGATCAGGCCCGCCCCCACGCCGCTGAGGATGCCCCCGTAGAGCGCGTTGAGGATAAGTTCGCCGGTCAGTCCGTGGGGCGGAAGGTAGGGGGCCAAGCCGTCCACCAGCGCCGAGAAGAGCACGATGCTCACCGCGGTGCGCACGGCAAAGCGTGGCCCGCCCAGGTGCCGCCAGCCCATGGCGAACAGGGGGATGTTGGCCGCCAGGGTCATCAGCCCGATGGGCCAGCCCGTGTAAGCGTTGATGACCTGCGCCAGGCCGCTGACGCCCCCTGCGGCCAATTGCGCCGGGATGAGGAACAAATCCATGGCCAGCGCCAGGATGGCCGTGCCCACGATCACATAGCCGTAATCGCGGATGTTTTCCCAGGTGAAAGCAATTCGAGATCTCATCACCAATCGCTATTCGTCAATCACAAATCTTCCATCGCTAATCGTCAATCGCCTGGCGCCTTCAACGCCGTCCCTGTCAACGCTTCGTACACGGCAATCACGGCGGAGTTATCCAATTCACCCAGCCCTAATTCCTGCATGGCGCGATACAGTTGGGTGTGGGTGGCGGTGGCGGGCAAGGGCATCCCGTAAGCACGGGCGGTGTCGAGCACAATGTCCAGGTCCTTGAGCATCATGTGGGCTTTGAACCCCGGGCCACGTTCCCCGTCGAAGAGGCGCTGGGGTTTGTGGTCCAGCGTCCAGCACTGCGCTGCGCCGTCGCGAATGGCCTGAACCACCCGTCGAGGGTCCACCCCGGCCTTTTGCGCCAGCAACAGCAACTCGGCCATGGCGACCATCTGGGCGGCCACCATGATCTGGTTGGCCACCTTGGCCACCTGCCCGGCGCCAGGGCCCCCGATGTGGGTGATGGTGCGGCCTTCGGCCTCCAACACCGGCCGGGCTTTTTCCAGGGCCTCTTCGGGGCCGCCGACCATGATGGTCAGGGTGCCCTGCCGGGCGCCGATGTCGCCTCCGCTGACAGGGGCATCCAGGCACAGCACGCCCTTCTCCCCCAACACCTGCGCGATATGGCGGGCCGTTTCGGGCTTGATGGTGGAGTGGTCGATGAAGATCAGCCCCGGATGAGCCCCCTCGATGATCCCCCGGGGGCCCAGGGCCACCTGCTCCATATCGGGGGAGTCAGGGAGGTTGGTGATCACGATGTCCACCTGGGCGGCGACTTCGGCTGGCAAGGAGGCGGCCTGAGCGCCCAAAGCGACCAACTCGTCCACCGGACCGCGGCTGCGGTTGTGGACCACCAGGGGGAAACCGGCTTTGAGGATATTGCGGGCCATGGGCTTGCCCATGAGGCCCAACCCGATATAGCCAACGCGTAACATCACAGGCCTCCTCGGTCTGAAAATGAATGCCTGAACGGGGAATGCCTCCATTGTACATCATGCCGACAGCCAAGAGACCGCTGGCGCGACTCAGTCCCCCTCTTCCGTCCTCAACCCACCAGGCGCACCACGGCCGCCACCAGCATGGTCACCACAACGCCGATGGCCAGCGGCATCAATGCACCAAAGGCCGCCCACTTTTTGCTGCCCGTCTCTTTGTAGATGGTTATGATGGTCGTGGCGCAGGGGTTGTGCAGCAGCGAAAACAACATCAAGTTGACCGCGGTCAGCAGCGTCCAGCCGTGTTGATCCACCAGAATGCGGCGGAGTGTATCCAGCGATTGGACCTCGGTCATCATCCCCGTGCCCAGGTACACCATGAGCATGGTGGGCACGACGATTTCGTTGGCCGGGATGGCGATGATGAAGGCCAGCAGGATGACGCCATCCAGGCCCATGAGCCAGCCTAAGGGGTCCAGCCAGGCGGCGATATGTTGGGCCAGCGAGACGCCGCCCAAGTGAATGTTCGCCAGCAGCCAGATGACGGCCCCGGCCGGCGCGGCGGTCATCACCGCCCGGAGCAGCACGAAGATGGTGCGGTCCACCAGCGAGGTGTACAGAATGCGGCCGATGCTGGGCTTACGGTAAGGCGGCAACTCCAGCGTGAAGGCAGAGGCTTCCCCCTTGAGCACGGTGCGGGAGAGCGCCCAGGAGACCACCAAGGTGAAGAATACCCCGAGAAGCACCACGCCCACCACCGCCCCGGCAGCGGCCAGCGAGGCGAAAGCGGGCGGAAAAGCCGCCGCCACGAACACCGTGGCCAACATGATCAGCGTAGGGAAGCGGCCATTGCAGGGCACGAAGTTGTTGGTCAGAATGGCGATCAGACGCTCCCGGGGCGAGTCGATCACCCGCGTGGAGATCACCCCGGCCGCGTTGCAACCGAACCCCATGGCCATGGTCAACGCCTGCTTGCCGTGCGCCCCAGCCTTGCGGAAGAGCCAATCCAGGTTGAACGCCACCCGGGGCAAAAAACCCAAATCCTCCAGGATGGTGAACAGCGGGAAGAAAATCGCCATCGGGGGCAGCATCACGCTGACCACCCAGGCCAGCCCGCGCCACACCCCGTGCCAGAGGAAGCCGGTCAGCCACCAGGGGGCGCCCAGGCGCGCGAACAGCCCGGCCATCAGGCCCTCGAAGCCGAACAACAGACGGGCCAGCCACTCCGAAGGGTAGTTGGCGCCCACGATGGTCAGCCAGAACACCCCGGCGAGCATGAGCAACATGATGGGCAGGCCGAACACCGGCGAGGTGACCAGGCGGTCGATGCGCTGATCCAGGTCCCAACGGCGGGGTTCGCCGCGGCGGTGCACGGCCCGGCGGGCGATGCGCTCGGCCTCGGCGTACAGCGCCTGCACCATCTGATCGCGGAAGTCCGGCCCCAGTTCGCGGCGCAGCCGGGCCGCTTCGGCCAACACCTCTTGCGGTGTGACCTGAGTCGAGGCGGTCGGCGCACTCATAGCGATCCCTCCACGGCCATCTTGCGGCTGGTGCGGATATCCTGCTCCTGCTGACGGCGTACCAGATCAAACAGTTCGCCCTTCTCCAGCGCCTCCTGCACCCGGGCGTCGCCGTCCAGCAGTCGGATGGCGATCCAGCGCGCATTGGGGAGCCCCGGCGCCAGGGCCTCGATGAGCGGCACCAGGCGCTCCACCGCCTGCTGGAAAACCGGGGTGCCCTGAATGCGCCGCGGGTGGGTGCGAATCTCCCCGCGGATCACCCCCTCGACGGCGCTGAGCAGCGCGTGTAACCCTTCGCCGGTGCGGGCCACAATGGGCACGGCCGGCACCCCCAGGTCCTTGCTCAAGGCCCGTGTGTCCACCTCCAATCCTTTGCGGCGCGCTTCGTCCATCATGTTCACCGCCACGATCACCTTGTCCGTGATCTCCAGAATCTGCAGCACCAGGTTGAGGTTGCGTTCCAGGGCGGTCGCATCGGTGACCACGATGACCGCATCAGGCTGTCCGAACAGGATGAAGTTGCGGGCCACCTCCTCGTCGTCCGAAGCCGAGAGCAGCGAGTAAGTGCCCGGCAGGTCCACCAGTTTGTAGCGCACCCCGTTGAACTTGAAACCACCCTCGGCCCGGGTGACCGTCTTGCCCGGCCAATTGCCCGTGTGTTGCTTCAGGCCGGTGAGCGCGTTGAACAGCGTGCTTTTACCCGTGTTGGGGTTCCCGGCCAGGGCGACCACATGGTCGAAGTTTTGAATTTCGATGCCCATTTGGGCCAACCGGCTATGCACCGGACAAGTTGCACACATCTCCGGGGTCAGGGTCATGAAAACCTCCACCAAATCACCAATCGCCCATCGCCAACCGTTAATTGCCAATCGCCCATCGCCGATCGCCTTCCTCCACCGGGCGCACCCAGATGCGTTCGGCCTGGTCGTTGCGCAGGGCGATGAGCGTGCCGCGCACGCGGTAGGCGCGCGGATCGTTGAAGAAGGGGCGCAGTTCGGGGCGCACCTTAGCGCCTGGGGTGAGGCCCAGATCGAGCAGACGTCGCCGAGTGAAGCCCTGCACCGCGGGGTCGATGACCACCACCTCGGCCTCCTGCCCATCGGGCAGTTGGCTTAGCGGCAGCGCATCGGACGGCGGCCCGGGCGGCGCCGGAAGCGGGGCGACGAACACATTGGCCGCCACCGCCGGGGCCAGGCGAATTTCGCGTTCGCCGTCGGAGAGCAACAGGCGCTCGGGGGTGGCTTCCAACACGCGCACCATTTGCCCCAACCGCAGGCCCTCGGCCAACAGTTGGGCGTAGGCCACCGGCGGTTCGTCCTCCAGATGCACGATGACGCCGGGGGTATCGATGGGCCACTGGGTGAGGGGCACACCTTCCTCCTGCGGAAGTCCACCCTGAGGGCCGGGGATGGGGTCGCCGTGCGGGTCGTGGGTGGGATGGCCCAGGGCCGCGGCCAGGCGGTCCACCTCTTCGGGCGTCATGCCGTGCTCGCGGCGGTGCGCCTCGCGGTGGATGCGTTCCAGGGGCAAGCGGGCCTCGTCGGCCAGGTAGCGTTCCCAGAGGCGATGGGCGCGCAGCACATGCAGGGCCCAACGTTCGCCTTCCGGAGTGAGATGCAGTTCGCGCCCGCGCACCTGCAACAGGCCTTGCTGGCTCATGCGGTYCACCAGGGCCACCGCCTGCCGCAGACGGAGCCCTAACGCGCCGGCCAGGGCTTCAGGGGCGGCGTGGCGGCCCTGGTGCTCGCGCTCCAACAGAAACTTGAGCGCATCCTCCACCTGTTCGCGGCGATGCGCGTCCTGCCAACGCACCCACCAGAGGCGGGCGATCACGGCAAGGAGCAGTCCAATGAAAAGCACCAACCCAATCCACAGACTCATGGCACCGTCTCCGTCACCACCTCCACGAAGATGGCCTGGCTCAGGCGCGGGCCGATGACTACCGGTTCGTCGCGGGCGTCCAGGCGCAGGTAGAGCAAATCGTCGTAGGGCGTGCGTTGCAGCACGGTGAACACCGTGCCGGGCACCAACCCCAGGCAGGCTAAGTGGCGCAGCAGACCGGCGTCGCGGTCCGACACCCGGCGCACCACCCCTTGCTGACCGGGGCGCAGTTGGGTGAGCGGCACGGCGGGGTCAGGAGGCAGGTGCAGGTCGGCGCTGGGGATAGGCGCACCGTGTGGGTCGTGGGTGGGGTGGCCCAGCAGGGCGGCGATGCGTTCTTCCACGGCCTCGGAGATCACATGTTCCAAGCGTTCTGCTTCCTCGTGTACCTGATCCCACGACATACCAAGCACCTGATAGAGAAACTGCTCCAGCAAACGATGATGACGGATGACCTCTAGCGCAGCCCGTCGTCCGTTCGGAGTGAGGCACACGCCGCGATGGCGGCGGTAGTCCACCAAGGGCGGGTCGGTGGCGGCCAGCCGGCGCAACATGCCCGTGACCGAGGCCGGGGCTACGCCCAGATGAGCGGCCAGTTGCCCGGTGGTCGTACGCTCCTGATTCTGGGTGAGGTGGAAGATGGCTTTAAGGTAGTCCTGCACCGAGGAAGTTGTCGGCATAACGAAAACTTGTTTTAGGATATCCTAATTCGTTGAGATTATACCTGAGTTTTCCCGCCCACACAAGGGTTCGACGGGAAAACACAAAGGTTGTGTGTGAGAAACTCAGGAACGTGCCCCCCGCCAAGCCAGCCAAGCGAGAGAAAAGGCAAAGCCTTTCAGCACGCCGGCGAATACGGGCAAAACCACCCGCCAGGGTTCCACGGAGTATTGGCTCACCTCGTAGGCACCATCCAGCTTGCGCCGCATCCAGGCACACTTCCCGCAGGCCAGCGTTAGCAGCATCGTCAAGAGCCAGCCGGGCAGCTCCCATAGCCCCACGCCCCCCACCATCAAAGGAGAGGACACGCTCTGGACCGTACCACCTCAACCACAGCACTCCGCCTCCCCAACGCTGTCCCAAAAGCCTCGCACCCAAAATGTAACCTCCAAGCCTCAGCCTCCGTCCTATGAGCACCAACCCTTAGCAAACCTGCCTTCGGGCATCCCAAGGAGGACAATATGTTCAAGAAGATCATCATCCTGCTGGTTTCCGTGTTGGTACTCACCGCAAGCTTGGTGGCCCCAAGCCAAGTCTACGCTTTCTCCCTCACCCCCACCACAAACAACATCGATGGGAGCGCCATCCAGGCCCAGACCACTGCCATTGCCCAAGAGGCTCAGAACATCCTGGTGGCCTCACAGCACATCCAAGTCTTTGCCACCCAGATCCAGCGCACAGAAACGGACCCTCAGATCCTCTCCCTGGCCGCCAGCCTGATCGCTTTGACTTCTCAGTCCGAACAGGACGCCGCGGCCATCATGGTCACCGCTCAGGATATCAACACCCGCATTGACAACTCGGAGACCACCACCCTGGCCCTCTCCGCCGACATCGGCGCCATGGCCGACCGCATCGGTGAGATGGCCGACCGCATCCTCTGGACCGAGTTGCAAATCGGGATCATGGCCGACCGCATCGTGGAAAGCGAGTACCTGATCAGCGACAGCAGCCTTACCCTAGCCCAGATGATCCTGGACGAACAACACACCATCGCCGGTCCTGCCGACAGCATCCTGATAAACGTCGCCGCCATCCAGGCCCTGCTGCCCTGACCCTGAAAGCCGGTCCGCGGTAAGGCGGGGAGTACGCTCCCCGCCTCCCATCTTCTGCCGGAGACGCCTATGTCTGCTCCCCTCTATCCCTACGCCGACGAAGACCAGTTGCTCGACGCCCTAAAGCAAGGCCAGCCCCAAGCCTACGAGCAACTCATCGAACAGTACGCCGATACCGTGTACCGGGTCGCCTATCGCCTGCTACAGAACCCCCAGGACGCCGAAGATGCCCTCCAGGAAACCTTCCTCACCGTCTACCTCAGCGTCAGCCAATTTCGCGGCGATGCCAAACTCAACTCCTGGCTCTACCGCATCGTGACCAACAAAGCCCTCGACATCCTCCGCAAACGCCAGCGCAAGTCCGAAGCAGCCACCCAAGCCTTGGATGACCTGGGCGAAGCCATGCTTGAGCAGATCCCCGACCACCAGGCGGTGCTCCCCGAGGACTGGGTGGAGCGCCAAGACATCCACGAAATCATCGAACAAGGGTTGGCCTCCTTGTCCCCGCGCCTGCGCACAGCCTTTGTGCTCTTTGAGTTGGAGGGCCTCAGTATGCAGGAAACCGCCCAAGTACTCAACATCTCCCCTTCCACGGCCAAGGTCCGAGTACACCGTGCCCGGCAAGCCTTGCGCGACTTTCTGACCGCCCACCTTTCCCCTGTTGAGGAGTGAACGATGGACAAGCAACATTCCCGTTTCGAAGCCATGCTGGCCGATTATCTAGAAGGCGCCCTCCCCCTTTCCGATCGCCTCGAATTCGAGCGCCATTTGCAGGAATGCCCCCGCTGCCGCCAAACGGTGAAAGACTTGCAAGCCCTGCAGAGCAAAGCGCGCCAGGTCATAAACCGCGCCCTGCCGCCCGACGCCAAACTGCGTCTCTACCAAAAACTCAACGCCGAGCGGGCCGCCCGCGGCGAGCCCCTGCTGCGCATCCCCCAGGAGCTGCTCGCCCTGGTCAAAGCCAAGGCCGCAGCCTCAGCTAAAGCCGCCCAGGAAGTGGCCCGCGCCGGGGCCTCGACAGCCAAGACAGCCACCGAAGCGGGAAAGCGCAGCGCCCAGGAGGCTGCCAAAGGCGCTGCCGAAAGCGCCCGCCACATGGAAAAAGCGGCCCGCGCCCTGGCCTCCGGTGCCTTAGCCGCCGCCCAGGAAGGGCTGGAAACCTCAGCGAAGGTGCTCTCCTCCCTGGCTGAAGGCGCCGAGGCCCTCAAGGAGATCCCCGACGCCCCGATCAAAGGCACCCTGACCGCCCCGCCGAAAATGGCGGCCAAGGGGGCCCAAGCCGGGGCGCAGATGGCCGGCGGCGCGGCCAAAGCGGCCAGCAAGGCGGCTCAGGCGGGGCTGAAAGCCATGGCCGAGGGGACCAAAGGGGCGCTGAAGGGGGTACAAGGCGGGCTACGGGCTGCCGCTGAGGCCGCCAAAGGCGCCACCGAAACGGCCAGGGCAGGCAAAAAGATGCTTGACGCCGCCACACAAGGCGCCCTGAAAGTCGCCCGCGCCCGGCCTGAGGACGCCGAGGAGCAAGACGACCAACGCGATGCCGAGGACAAGCCTTGACCCCGATCGCGACTCAGGCCTTTGCCCAACATGCCGGGGGCATGGTGGCTCCCCCACCGTGCCCCCGGCAGCGGTTGCTCAACCAGACACCCCCCGCCGAGAATGCCGCCGTAGCCTGCAGTGGCAAGGGGACCGCCGCACTCAACGGCGTGCTCTCAGTAAACGTCGCTATAGCGAGTGCCCTCCCCTCCTCCCAAAGTTTAGGTATAAGGCCAGACGATCACAGAGGCCTTGACCGCCTGGCCGCTTTGGCGCCCCACGCAGCCGACAAACGACCAGCCGATCGGCCACGGGGGCCAGCCCGCGACCAGCGCACTGCGTGCCGGTCGCGCCCCAAAAGCACCCTCAAGGGTTAGTAAATTTTAGGAGTTACGCAGTTGTCGGGAGGGTAATGGTAGGCTGAGCGAGATAAGCCCGCATAGCCTGCCGAAGAAGTGCATGTTTCGCTTCAAACCAAGTGACCCTTTTCTGCAAACGAAAGATCTCCAAACGCAGAAAAGCCCGARTGGCCAAACCCATATGGTCGCGCTGCGYCTTCTCCATACRAAATTGSCCCCGTKCAATGCCGGTGAACCGTTTCAAGCCTTGGTGGTAYACTTCCATCTGCCACGCCCACCGCGCATATTCCGCTGYTTCCACGACGCTCATGTCSNAACCGGCYGNTCGCCCAGTATCCCTCGCCACCGTCTTGAACCCTTTCRCCCAGCCATAGCCTTTCAAAKRCATCTTCCTCCCGTGGGGCGGGATGTACCCTGTCGACCCMRRCCGATGGTGCYCYTTCCCTTCCACCGACACCRACCGATGGGCTTTYAAGGGTGTYARCYYGYGCCRGCCRTACCCCCTNNCTNGCTTCAAGTTCGCCAGGCCRGCATACCAACTGTCGAACCGCACCAACTCAGGCTTGAAATCCTGCTCATAGGCGGTTTGCCACATCTGCCGGGAATGATCCTTTTTGCTCAGTCCGTCCTGCGCCTTGTCGTAAATCCGGCAATCGACCGGCAGCCGCTCTGGACCCTGGCTCCAGAGCAAGGAAATCAGGTTGAGGCCTTGCACTACCCGCTGGTGTTTCCCCGACCAATGCCGCCACCAAGCGCATCCGACGGGCATAAGGCTTGTCCAGGGTGGTATCATTCACCACAAGACCCCGACCTTCCGTTGGACGAACGGGGCAACTTCCCGGCTATAAAGGCCGGGTGTCGGGCGGTATGCGCTGCAGCAGACAGGCGTAGGCATCATGCGCCGGTGCATGGGGCGCCCCGGCTTGGATCGCGCCGCTTCGGTTGTGCTCAACACCTTCTGGGCGGCAATGAGAAACTGTAGAAGCCTGCCCACCGGCCATCCATACCCACGGCCCGGACGCTCTATGGCAGCTCTCCACCGATGCGCTGCGGGTAAAGCCCAAGCCGTTGAACCTTCCTCACCAGCCTTTGGTGTCCTCCAATCTCTGAAAGGAGTCGCCTTATGAAGAAGATCTTCGGTTGGCTGCTTCTGCTGCTTCTCCTCGCGGGCGTGGTACTCTTATTCGTCCAAATCCGCCTTGCCTTCCAACAGGTAGATCGGCGAGTCGAAACCTTGAGCCAACCCATGCAGGCCATGAGCACGCAGATTGCCCGGATCCTACACCCCACCCCCACCGTGCTACCCGACCCGGTCACCATTATCCACAAAGTGCGTAGCCTGGCTCGCTTGGAGACCGTGCAGTACACGGTGGAAAAGGTGGTCACCGCCGAAACCAATCAAGGGACGTTAGGCTTCCTCTTCGGCGACCGCTTGCTCTTCGTCGCCCACGGCGTGGTCATCGCTGGAGTAGATCTGACCAAAATGCAATCCGAAGACCTCCAGTTGCGCGACGGGGTGCTCTATGTGCACCTACCCCAGGCCGAAGTCTTCATCGCCACCTTAGACAACGAGAAGTCGTATGTGTACGACCGCGACACCGGCCTGCTGACCAAGGGTCAGGTGCACCTGGAGACGGAAGCCCGCCGCGAGGCCGAGCGCCTCATCCGCCAAGCCGCCCTGGAGGATAGGATTCTCGACACGGCGCAGCGCAACGCCGAGGCCTATCTCGACCGTCTGTTCCGCAGTTTGGGCTTCCCAGAAGTGGTGTTCCTGCCCCCGACCCCTGAGGCGACGCCTACCCCCTGAAGCGCTTCTCTGCCAACCTTGAATCTAACTACACACCTGCTACTTGCGTAACGTCCATGCGGGGGCGTCGTACTTCTCGTGGCGCAAGGCCACGGCGCGTGCATATTCCCCCTCGGTCAAGGTGCCGTACACCCAATGCAACCCAAAGCGCTGGGCGAAAGCTTGGCGAAAGGCCCTGGCCGCTTCAGCCCAGGAGACGATGCGCCCGGACGCCTCGGCCACGGTGGTGGCCCGGACGCGGACCTGCGCGGCAGCCCGCGCTCGCGCGGCCTCGTCGGGGTAGCGCAGCGCCTGCGCGATGCGGCCTATGTCCCCCCAGAGGGGCAGCGAACCGTGTTGCAGGATGGCCTTCTGCCGGCGCAATTGGGCGCTGCCCAGTAACTTGCGCCCGCCCACGGTGATCTCGTAGCGCGAGGGCTCCTCAAAGCAAATGGCTTTGCCATGCATGGGACGGCCCGGTTCGGGCGTGATGGTGGGCGTCAGCCCCAGCAGGCGCAGCGCGTCCACCAACGCCTCGGCCAGCTGGCGGTAACTGTCCAGCACGCCGCCCTGAGCCAGCGGATGCCCAGCGGGGAGCACGATGGCGTAAGTTAACTCGTCGGCGTGCAGCACGGCCCGCCCGCCCGTGGGGCGACGCACCAAATCCCAGCCCAGGGCCGTCAGGCGGGCCTGCTCGACTTCGGCGACCGACTGCCCCTGGCCCAGGGAGAGGCACGGCGGCGACCAGGCGTACAGCCGCAGCGTGGGCGGCACGCGACCCGCCGCCACGGCCTCTAAGATGCCCTCGTCCACCGCCATGTTCCACGCCCCCCGCGCAGGGGGATGCAAAAGCAAGCGAAACCGCTCCATGACCGCTGTCTCAGGGGCTATTCAGCCCGATGCGCCTCCACAGGCAGCCGCACCAGGGCCGTCTCCAACACCAGGGCTTCCAACCGCCCGGCTGAGGCTTCGCGCAGGGTCGCCTGAAAAGCCGGGAAATCTTCCACCGCAAAACAGGCGGTGAGAGTCACCTCGGCGGCAAAATCCTCGTCGAGCACCACCCCGCCATGCTGCGCCACCAGGCGACGCACCCGCTCCAGCCAGCCATAAGGCAGGCCCACCATCACGGTATGGCAACGCACTTTGCGGGCGCGGGGCACCGCGGCCACGGCCTCTTGCGCGGCCTGCGTGTACGCCCGCACCAGCCCGCCGATACCCAACTTGGTCCCGCCAAAATACCGCGTGACCACTAGCACCACATCGCCCAGGCCGCTGCCCCGCAGCACGCTGAGCACCGGGCGCCCTGCCGAGCCCGAAGGCTCGCCGTCATCCGACGTGTGGGCCACCGCGCTGCTCCCACCGCCCACGATATAGGCCGGCACATGATGCGTGGCGTCTGGGTATGCCGCGCGAATGCGGGCGATGAAAGACCGGGCCTCCTCGACCGTCTCGGCGGGGGCGATGGCGGCGATGAAACGCGAGTTGACCACCACGATTTCCCGCCGCACCTCGGCGGCCGGCACCAGATAGGAGGCTCCGCGTGCTTCGGGCATGGGGGGATTATACCAGGGGGCGACATCCTCTCCGGGGAGCAGATAAACCCCAGGGTCCGGAAAGGCGGCGACATCCGGGGGTGGGGTACAATATCCAGAGAACGGCAAATCCCCTATCCCCAACAAGAGGTTGTCCTATGTCTACCCTGCTGGTGCGTCATGCCACGATATTGATCACCATGGACGATGAACGCCGGGAAATCCCCGACGGCGGGATGTTCATCCGTGATGGTTTTATCGAACAGGTCGGCCCCACGGCCCAATTGCCGGACACCGCCGACGAGGTGCTGGACCTCGAAGGCTATGTGGTGGCCCCCGGGCTCATCAACACCCATCACCACTTCTACCAGACCCTGACCCGGGGGGTTCCCCGTGCCCAGGATGCCAATCTGTTCCACTGGTTGAAGACGCTGTACCCCATCTGGGCGCGTATGACGCCGGAGCACATTCGCGTTTCCACGCAAACGGCCCTGGCCGAGTTGGCCCTCTCGGGCTGCACCACGGCCTTTGATCATCTTTACCTCTTCCCCAACGGGGCCCGTTTGGACGACGAAATCGAGGCCGCCCGCGAGGTGGGGCTGCGGCTGCACGCTTCGCGGGGCTCCATGAGCCTGGGGGAAAGCCAGGGCGGTCTGCCCCCTGACAGCGTAGTGGAGGACGAAGCGCACATCCTGCGCGATTCCCAACGCCTCATCGAGCGATATCACGATCCTAGCCCGGGCTCCACGCTGCAAATCGTGCTGGCCCCCTGCTCGCCCTTCAGCGTGACCGGCGACCTGATGCGCCAGAGCGCCCGGCTGGCGCGGGCGTACGGGGTGCGTCTGCACACGCACCTGGCCGAAACCGAGGACGAAGAGCAATTCTGCCTGGAGAAGTTCGGCTTGCGCCCGGTGGCCTACATGGAATCATTGGAATGGATCGGCCCGGATGTGTGGTTTGCCCACTCCATCTATGTCAACCAGGAGGAAATCGCCCACTACGCTAAGCACGGCGTGGGCGTGGCCCATTGTCCCACCTCGAACATGCGATTGGGGTCGGGCATCATGCCGCTGTACGAGATGCTCACCGCAGGGGTCAAGGTAGGCTTGGGCGTGGACGGCTCGGCCAGCAACGACGGCTCGCACATGTTGGAGGAGGTGCGCCAGGCCATGTTGCTGGCCCGGGTGCGGTCGGGCCTGTTGGGGTTCTCGCGCAGCGACGAGCAGGCCCCGCCGCTACTCACCGCCCGCCAGGCCCTGGAACTGGCCACGCGGGGCGGAGCGGCCGTGCTGGGCCGCGACGACATCGGGCAACTGGCGCCGGGTAAGGCAGCTGACTTCTTCGCCGTGCGGCTGGCGCGCCTGGAGTACGCCGGCGCGCTGCACGATCCGGTGGCCGCGCTGGTCTTCGCCTCCCCCGTGCGCGCCGACTACACCGTGGTGGGCGGACGTTTGGTGGTTAAGGAAGGGCACCTGGTCACAGTGGATGTGCCGCGCCTGGTGGAGCGTCACAATCGCCTGGCAGCCGCGCTGGTGACGTAGTAGCCTCACGGGGACGGGCAAGGTGTCCCTCACAGGTCACCCATGCCGGTATCCCTGGGAGTCCCTCCAGCGGCCTCTCGGTTATAATGACCCCCCCACTTTTCCCCGGAGGCAGGAGATATGTCTCAGGAAACCTACACCGACCTGAACCCCCATCCGCGCATTCTGCTTGGCCCCGGCCCCAGCATGGTGCACCCGCGCGTGCTGCGGGCTATGGCCACGCCCCTGGTGGGGCACCTGGACCCCGATTTCCTGCAAATCATGCGTGAGGTCCAGGACCTGCTGCGCTATGTCTTTCGCACGCAGAACGAACTCACCATCCCGGTCTCAGGCACGGGCAGCGCGGGCATGGAAGCCGCGTTGTGCAACTTCATCGAGCCGGGGGACGCTGTGCTGATCGCGGTCAACGGCTACTTTGGCTTGCGGCTGGCCGATATGGCCGCGCGCTATGGGGTCGAGGTCCACACGGTGGAGCGGCCCTGGGGCGAAGTTTTTGACCCGGATGAAATCGAGTCGGCTTTGCAAAAGCGCCACTACAAACTGCTGGCCCTGGTGCACGCCGAGACATCCACTGGCGCGCTGCAACACCACATCCGGGCCATCGCCGAGGCGGCGCACAAGCACGGCGCCTTGTTGGTACTGGATACGGTGACCTCCTTAGGTGGCGTGCCGGTGGAGATCGACGCCTGGGATGTAGATGTGGCGTACAGCGGCACGCAGAAGTGCCTCTCAGTGCCCCCCGGGTTGGCACCGCTCACCGTGTCCGAACGGGCGCGCGAAGTCTTGAGGAAGCGTAGAACCCCGGTGACCAACTGGTACCTTGACCTCACCCTGGTGGAGAAGTATTGGGGTGATGAGCGCACCTACCACCATACCGCTCCCATCAGCATGATTTACGCTTTGCGGGAAGGGCTGCGCCTGGTGGCCGAGGAAGGCCTGGAGACCCGCTGGGCCCGCCACCGCGAGCACGCGCAGATGCTTTGGCAAGGGTTGCAGGGCCTGGGGCTTAAACTTCTGGTGCCTGAAGCCCATCGGCTGCCCACACTGACCACGCCTTTGGTGCCCGCCGGGGTGGACGAAGCCACGGTGCGCCGTCGGCTGCTGCACGAGTACAACATGGAAATCGCTGCCGGCTTTGGCCCGCTCAAGGGCAAAATCTGGCGCATTGGGCTGATGGGCTTCAGCAGCCGCCGTGAGCATGTTGCCTTGCTGTTGACCGCGCTGCGGGCCATCCTGGGCTGACGCCAGGGGCTGAGTGGGGCCGCAGTCGAAGCCCGTCTTGACCGGCCAGCGTCACGATGTGCGCCCTTCGACTACGGGCTTCGCCCGCCGCTCAGGGTGCTGCACCAATGAAAGGTTAACGCCAGAGGCTGAGCAGAGGCACCGTAATCGGAGCCCCCATTCCCAGCGCAAGGAGAAAGCACATGCCTTATGTGTACATCCTGCGCTGTGCTGACGGCAGTTACTACACCGGCGTGACCACGGATTTAGCCCGACGATTGGAAGAACATCAACAAGGCCTAAATCCCCGAGCCTATACCTTTCGCCGCCGCCCTGTGAGGTTGGTTTGGGCCCATGAGGTGGCCACCTACGAAGAAGCGTTACGCTTAGAGCGTCAAATCAAAGGCTGGCGGCGGGCCAAGAAGGAAGCCTTGATCCGAGGAGATTTTGAAGCGCTCCATCAGTTGGTGACCGAGGAGCGCCGCCAGCGTGAGAGGCAGAAGCGCCGCGTGTGAGAGGCCTGGAGCAGGGCACCCTCCGACTACAGGTGCTCACATGCCCTCCGCTCAGGGCGCTGGGTCTTGGAAGGGTTGACGCCAGGGGCTGAGCGGAGGCGCCGCAGTCGAAGCCCCGTCTTGACCGCAAACGCCACCTGGGCGCCTGGCGACTGAAGTCGCAGGTCACGGTTACGAAGTCCGCCTGCGCGGACTCTGAGCCGCCGTAGGGCGGCTTCGCAGATGTGGGTGCAGTTTCAACTGCTGTTTCCATTAAACTGTGGACCCCGCTCCTTAGTTTTACCCATGTCTCGCGGGGCATAACGGACGATTGAGCGCAATGGAGAGATCCCCTCCACTCCCCCCTCTTCCCCCCCTTGTGAAAGGGAGGAGAGGGGGAAGCGAAGCCCGGCCCAGCCGGGCGAAGCAGGGGGAGAGGTGGGGATCCGTCCCATCCACATGAGGTTCGTTTTATGCCCGAGGTCACCATCATCGGCGCCGGGATCGCAGGAGTAAGCCTGGCCTATCATCTGAGCGTACAGGCCGGGATGCGCGATGTCGTCCTGGTGGACCAAGGTGCTCCCCTCAGCCTGACCTCTGACAAATCCACCGAGGCCTATCGTAATTGGTGGCCCGGCCCCGACGATGCCATGATTCGGCTGATGAACCGCAGCCTGGATTTGCTGGAGGAACTGAACGCCGCCAGTGGTGGGCGTTTTGGCCTCAATCGTCGGGGGTATCTTTTCGCCACGGCGGATCCTGCCAGAGTGGACGCCTGGGCCCAAACAGGGCAAGCCGCGGCCCACGGCGGCGCCGGGCCCCTACGATTGCACCCTGGCCCGGACCCCTACATCCCTGCCGTGCCCCAAGGTGCCCATCCTCCCCTCACGAGAGCGGATCTGATCACCGCCCCTGCCCTCATTGCCCGGCATTTTCCTTACCTGGCCCCGGAGACGGTGGCCGTGCTCCATGTCCGGCGGGCTGGGTGGCTTAGCGCACAACAGTACGGTCAATGGATGCTGGAGCGGGCCCGTCAGGCTGGCGTGCAGTTTTTGCAAGGGGAACTGGTCGAGGTGGAAGTGCGGCGCGGGCGCGTGCAGGCCGCGCGTCTGACCGATGGCACGCGCCTCCCCACCGCGCACTTCGTATTGGCCACCGGCCCCTACCTCAAAGCCACCGCCGCCTTGCTGGGCGTCGATTTGCCTGTGGTCTGCGAACGGCACCTCAAAGTGGCGTTCTCCGAACCCCTGGGCGCCCTTCCGCGCGAGGCTCCGCTACTTATCTGGGCCGACCCTCAGCGTTTACCCTGGGACGAAGAGGAGCGCGCGGCTCTGGCCGAAGACCCTGAAGCGGCCTGGCTGCTGGGCGAGTTCCCCGCCGGGGTGCACATTCGTCCCGAGGGAGAAGGCGGCAGCCCAATGGTGCTGGCGTTGTGGGAATACCACACGCCGCGCTACACCCAGCCGCGCTTCCCCGTGCCCGGCGACCCACTTTACCCGGAGATCGTGTTGCGCGGCTTGAGCACCATGTTGCCCGGGATGCGGCCTTACCTGACGCGCCTGCCGCGCCCCACGGTGGACGGCGGCTACTATGTCAAGGCACCGGACAACCGTCCCCTCGTCGGCCCGCTGCCGGTGCAGGGCGCCTGGGTGCTGGGGGCCCTTTCGGGGTTTGGTATTATGGCCTCCCAGGGTGTGGCCGATTTGCTGACGGCCTACCTAATCGGTCATCCGCTGCCCGGCTATGCCGCGGCTTTCGCCCCCGACCGCTTCACCCCGGAGTACCTGGCCCGCTGGGAGGCCAGCGCCGACGCATGGCAATTGTAAGCCAAGCGCGATGCATTTCGACTTGGGAGGTTGCCTGGCATCATCTTGAAATCGAGCGACCGACCAGACGCTTCCTGGGCGCTCCCAAACTCAAGGCGCCTACAGAGCCCGTATCCCCCGCAGAAGTTTTTGGGGTGGCTTAGCCCCCCTCACCCTCAGGAGGCAGGCATGAACGGTCAAACAGAACCTCTGCGCGTCGCTGTCTTCGGCGCCGGTGGCGTAGGTGGCTACTTCGGCGCCCGCCTGGCCGAGGCGGGATACCAGGTCACCTTTATTGCCCGGGGTGAGCACCTGCGGGCCATCCGGGAGCGCGGCCTGCGCGTGGAGAGCATCCGTGGCGATGTGCATATTTTCCCAGCCCAAGCCACCGACGACCCCGCTGAAGTCGGGCCGGTGGACCTGGTGCTGGTCGCCACCAAGGCCTGGCAACTCCCCGAAGCCGCTCTCGCCATGCGTCCCCTGGTAGAGCCGGGAACTGTGGCCCTGCCCCTGCTCAACGGCGTGGAGGCGCCGGAGGCGCTTTCCGCGGCGCTGGGACCGGAGCCCGTGCTGGGCGGATTGTGCAAAATATCGGCCTACAAAGCCGCGCCGGGGCTCATCCGCCATGTGGGCGTCGAGCCTGAAATCGTCTTTGGCGAACTGGACGGTCGCCGCACGCCGCGGGTTGAGCGCCTGGAACGGGTTTTTGCCGCCTGCCGGGGCGTCAAGGTGACGGTGCCGCCCGACATCCGCGCGGCCATGTGGGCCAAACTGACCTTCATCGCCGCCTTTAGCGCCGTGGGCGCGGTGACGCGGGCGCCTGCCGGGGTCATTCGCCGTCTGCCGGAGACGCGTCGCCTGCTGGAAGCCGCCATGCGCGAAATTGTGGCCGTGGCCCAGGCCGTGGGCGTCGCCCTCCCTGATGAAGCCGCCGGGCAGGCCCTGGCCTTCACCGATCGCATGGAGCCCCATGTCACCGCGTCCATGCAGCGGGACATCATGGAAGGCCGGCCCTCGGAACTGGAAGCCCAGGTGGGCGTGGTGGTGCGCCTGGGTCGCCAGGCCGAGGTGCTCACGCCGGTCAACGCATTTCTCTACGCTGCTTTGCTGCCGCAAGAACGGCGCGCGCGGGGCCTGGAGACCTGGTGATGCCGCGCGAGCACACCGCCTTCATCGCCCTGGGCACCAATCTGGGCGACCGCGAGGCAAACCTCCAGGCGGCGCGTGCTGCCTTGCGCCAGGTCGTGTGGCTCACCGGCGTTTCCCCCATCTACGAGACGACCCCCTGGGGCTACACCGACCAGCCCCCTTTCCTCAACCAGGTGGTCATGGGCCTGACGACGCTGCCTCCGCGCGACCTGCTGGCCTTTCTCAAAGCCACCGAGCGCCGGCTGGGACGCCAACCCACCTTTCGCTACGGCCCGCGCGAAATTGACCTGGACTTGTTGTTCTACGACCAGGCGGTCATCACAACGCCGGAACTTACCGTACCCCATCCGCGCCTGCACGAACGGGCTTTTGTGCTGGTGCCCCTGAATGACCTGGCTCCTCACTGGCGGCACCCACTTCTAGGCCGTACCATGGCTGAACTGCTGGCCCAGGTGTCCCGCGGAGGCGTCCGCCGCCTCTAATGCAACCTGCACCTTGCCACCTTTGTCCTGCCTCTTCTGTCTTGCATCCTCTCCTGCATCTTCTATCCTGCATCTTCTATCCTGCAACCCTTATCCCTGTACCTCCAGGAGGTTCCATGCCCCTACACACCCCCGAACTCCCCATTGGCCCCCGTACCTTTCGCTGGGGGGAACGCAGTTACATCATGGGCATCCTGAATGTGACCCCGGACAGTTTCTCCGGCGATGGCTTGCTGAAACGCGCTGACCCCGTGGAGGCGGCGCTGGCCCAGGCGCAGGTCTTTCTGGAGGCCGGGGCCGACATCCTGGACATCGGGGGGGAGAGCACCCGCCCGGGGGCGCAGCCCGTCCCTGTGAAAGAGGAGATCCGCCGCGTGATCCCGGTGGTGAGCGAGGTGGCCCGCCGGTTCCCCCAGGCCGTGATCTCTGTGGACACCTACAAGGCCGCCGTGGCTGAGGCCGCCCTGCAGGCCGGGGCCCATCTGGTGAACGACGTCTGGGGCCTGCGCGCCGATCCCTGCCTGGGCGAGGTGGTGGCCCGCTTTGGCGTCCCGGTGATTTTGATGCACAACCGCAGCACGCCGCAAAACGCCCAAGGGCGGGAGCGCTTAGGCGGGCGCTATGTGGGCGTGGCCTACGAGAACCTGCTGGAAGAGGTGAAGCGCGAGTTACTGGAAAGCGTGGCCCTGGCCCACGCGGCGGGCATCCCCGATGAGCGCATCATCCTGGACCCTGGCATCGGGTTCGGCAAGACGGTGGAACAGAACCTGGAGTTGGTGGATCGCCTGGGGGAGGTGCGGGCCCTGGGGTATCCGGTGCTGTTGGGGCCTTCGCGCAAGTCCTTCATCGGCTACACGTTGAACCTGCCGCCAGAGGAGCGCCTGGAGGGCACGGCGGCCGCAGTGGCCGTAGGCATCGCGCGCGGCGCCGATATCGTGCGCGTGCACGATGTGGCGTTCATGGTACGGGTGGCCCGTATGACCGACGCCATCGTGCGGCGTGGGGGGGAAACCACCGAGGGACGCCCGGGAGGCGCCCCTCGGTGGTCCGCTAAATCAACCGCTTGAGTTCTTTGATGACCCGTTTGGCGATGACCATGCGCTGCACCTCGCTGGTGCCTTCGCCGATGGTCATCAGGCGGGTGTCGCGGTACATGCGTTCCACCGGGTATTCGCGGCTGTAGCCGTAACCGCCGTGGATCTGGATGGCGTTGCGACAGACCCGCTCGGCCATCTCGGTGGCGAAGAGTTTGGCCATGGCCGCCGCGTGGGTGTAGGGCCGCCCTTGTTCTTTGAGCCAGGCGGCGTGATAGATCATCAGCCGCGCGGCATGGATCTCGGTGGCCATATCGGCCAGCATGAACTGGATGGCCTGGTGCTTGGCCAGGGGTTTGCCAAAGGTGTGACGTTCCAGGGCGTAGCGCCGCGCCTCTTCAAAGGCGGCCTGAGCGATGCCCAGGGCCAGGGCGCCAATGCCCACCCGGCCGCCGTCGAGCACTTGGAGCGTCTGATACAACCCACGGCCCACTTCGCCCAACAGGTTTTCCCGCGGCACGCGCACGTTTTCGTAGGTGATGGCGTGGCTGTGGCTGGTCCAGAGGCCCATTTTCTTTTCGGGCGGGCCGATGTACAGGCCGGGGATATCGGTGGGCACGATGATCATGCTCAGGCTTTTGCTGCTGCGCTCGGGCGCCGTGCGCACCAGGGTCACGATGTAGGCGGCGTCGGCCGCGTTGGTGATCCACATCTTGCTGCCGTTGATCACCCACTCGTCGCCGTCCAGTTCGGCTTTGGTCTGCAGGCCCTGGAGGTCCGAGCCGGTGTTGGGTTCGGTGAGCGCCAGGGCGGCCAGGGTGCCTTTTTGGCCGCTGGTGGCCGTGGGCAGGAAGCGCCGCTTTTGCTCCTCGGTGCCGAACATCACGATGGGGGCCAGGCCCAGGCTGTTGTGGGCTGCCACCGTGAGGGCGGTGCCGCCGTCGGCCCAGCCCAGTTCCTCGATGGCGAGGGCCATGCTCACCGCGTCCAGTTCGCTGCCGCCGTAGGCTTCGGGCACGGTCATGCCCAGCAGGCCCAGTTGCTTCCCCCCTTTTTCCAGGGCGGGCCAGATCATTTCGTGTCGTTCACCGAATTCAGCGGCTTTAGGGCGCACTTCTTGCGCCGCAAACTGATGCACAGCGTCACGCCACATGCGTTGTTCGGGGGTCAGGTCAAAGTCCATTTCCTCCTCCGAGGGATAAGGTTGTTGAGAGGGAGGGCTGGTCAGGGATACGCCAGCACCAGCACGCGCCCGTAGTTACGCCATTGACGGGCGAACGCTTCGGCATCGCGCCAGACCAGGTTGGGGTGGGGATGGGCGGAGTCCACAAAGCCCCAGCCTTGCTCCGGGTGGAAGGCGGCCAACACGGCAATGTGCGCCCAGAGGGGACGCCACTGGCCGAAGGCGGCAACAACACCCAGCCCCGTGACAACCCTTCGCGTAGCAGGTGGGGCGGGGCGGCCCAGCGCCACTCGGCGCGCAAGCCGTGTTGTCGCAGGGCGTCCACCACCCCCCAGGGGAAGGTGGCCCAGTTGGGAATGCGACGGATAAAAGGCAGGGGCCCCACCCAACGGGGGCGGTTGAGTTCGCGGGCCAGGGCACGGCCATCCACTCGGCGCTGCGTCAACGCGCTGAGCACCATGGCCGCTGCGAAAGGGCCGCAATGGTTGCTCTGGCCCTGCCATTGATGTGCAGCCAGCAAAGCCGGAAGATGCGGCGTGACGAGGTTGGGGGCCTCAGCTATGTCGTTCAGCGGGTCGGCCCTCCGCCGCCGTGGGCCTGTTTCGGGCGTACCATGCCTTCGGGCACCTCGACCAGCACGGCGTGGCCCTTGACCGTGACCACATCCCCGGCCCAGACCTCGGTCTCGACGACCACCTTGCGCCCCTTGTGCTCCACGATGCGCCCCTTGGCGACCAGTTCCACGCCTTGAGGCGTGGGCTTGAGAAAGTCCACTTTGAGCGAGGCGGTGACGAACCGTGGGGCAGGGTCAGTGTCACCGGGTTTGTGCCCCCGGGCCAGGTAGGCGGCCCAGGCCGCCGCGCCGGTGCTGTGGCAATCCACCAGCGAGGCCAGGAAGCCGCCGTACACATATCCGGGAATGGCGGTGTACTTTTCCTCCGGTCGATACCGGGTCACGGCGATCCCATCCTCCCAGGTCGTCTTGAAGTGATGACCGTGGGGGTTTAGCCGTCCACAACCGAAACACCAGGCTACATCGTCGGGGTACAGGTCTTGGATAAAGAAGTCCATGTTCGCTCCCTCGTCGTGAGTTTCCGAAAGGGGGGAAGCGGGCGCTGAGTACGCCTGCTTTCGACCCTATCGTGCTTTCTTGATTTCTTCCACCGCCTCGGGGTTGACCAGGGCGGAGGTGTCGCCGGGGTCCTGCCCCAGATAAGCCGCCCGGATCATCCGGCGCATCACCTTGGCGTTGCGCGTCTTGGGCAGGTCGCTGACGAAGAGCACAGCTTTCGGGGCCAGGGCCTTGCCCATAGCCTTGACCACCCGCTGCCGCAGCTCCTCACGCAGCACCTCCGAGGGCTCCTCGCCCGGCTTGAGCACGGCGAAGACCACCAAGGCGTTGCCCTTGACCTCGTCGGGGACGCCGATGGCGGCGGCTTCCATCACGGCAGGGTGCTCCACCACCACCGACTCCACCTCTGCCGGCCCCAGGCGCTTGCCGGCGACCTTGATGGTGTCGTCCGAGCGGCCCAGGATGTACCACATGCCGTCCTCGTCAATGGCCGCGAAGTCCCCGTGCACCCACACATTCGGCCAGCGGGACCAGTAGGTGCGGATGTACCGGTCGGGGTCCTTCCAGAAGCCGCGGGTCATGCCGATCCAGGGAGCCTTGATGACCAGTTCGCCCACCTGGTTGCGCGCGGGCTGGCCGTTTTCGTCGAACACGTCGGCGGCAATGCCGGGGCAGGCAGCAGAGAAGGCGCAGGGTTTCAGCGGCAGGATGGGGTTGCCCATGACAATGCCGCCGGAAATCTCCGTGCCGCCGGAGTAGTTGATGATGGGTCGTTTGCCCTCGCCCACTTCCTGGAAGAGCCACATCCACGGATCGGGGTTCCATGGCTCGCCGGTGGAGGCGAAGAAGCGTAGGCTGCTCAGGTCGTGTTTCTTCACCGGTTCGATGCCGTGGGGGATGATGGCCCGCACATAGGTCGGCGAGAGGCCCAGGTGGGTGATTTTGTGGCGCTCCACCAGGGCCCACACCCGGTCCACCTCAGGGTAATTGGGGGCGCCGTCGTAGATGAAGAACGTGGCTCCCAGGAGCAACGCGCCGAACACCAGCCAGGGGCCCATCATCCAGCCCATGTCGGTCATCCACCAGATGATGTCGCCGGGGTGGACGTCGGTGCCAAAGGCCATATCCTGTGCAGCCTTGATGGGGAAGCCACAATGGGTGTGCACCGCGCCTTTGGGCCTGCCCGTGGTCCCCGAGGTGTAAATCACCATGAGCACATCCTCGGCATCGGTGACCTCGGTTTCGGCCTCTTCGGGTTGGAAGGTGACAAAGTCGTGCCACCAGTGGTCGCGGCCTTCCTGTATTTGAACCGTGTTCCCGGCCCGACGCACCACGATCATGTGTTTCAGAGTGGGCACCTGTTTGGCGGCCTTGTCGGCCACGGCTTTCATATCGACAATCTTGCCGCGGCGGAAGAAGCCGTCGGCCGTGATCAGGGCCTTGGCATCGGCGTCCTTCAATCGTGTGACCACGGCGTCCACGCCATAGCCGCTGAACAAGGGCAGGATGATGCCACCGATCTTCGCCACGGCCAGCAGGGCGACCACGATTTCGGGAATCATGGGCATGTAGATACCGACGGCGTCGCCCTTGCCCAACCCCAGGGAACGCAAGGCGTTGGCCGCCTGGTTCACGCGCCGGTACAGGTCGCGATATGTATAAGAGCGGGTCTGTCCACCTTCGCCTTCATAGATGAACGCGACCCGCCCTTCGGTCTCGGTGCCCATGTACTTGTCCAAAAGGTTATGGACGATGTTCATTTTGCCCCCAACGCACCATTTCGGCCACTGAATGCCTCGGGAAAAGTCCACAATTTGGGTGTAAGGCTCGTAAAACTGGATGCCCAGGTATTGCAACACCGCTTCGGTAAACCAGGCGATATCCTCGGTGGAACGGCGCATGAGTTCGTTGTAGTCTTTGATGCCATGTTGCCGCATGAAGGCGGTCAGATGCGCGCGCTCGATGTACTCCGGCGTGGGACGCCAAACGATCTCACCACCAAATTCAAAGGTGCCGCTCATGGTCTCCTCCGTCCGAGTGTGATATGGTCGGTGTGTATATTCTAAGTCCAGATGGCCGAAAAGACAAATTCGGTCAGGGCTTCAGAGGTCTTGGGGGCTGCTTTTTCTGCAGGCGTCGGGGTAACCAGCCGCTGCCAGTAAGCGCGCAAGACTTCGGCATCCTCTTTGGGAACCAGAAAGGTGACCACATCCCCCAAACAGAGCATGGTATCGCCGTGGGGCATGATACCCTCGCCCTGACGCCGAATGTGAATAACCAGGAAGTCCCGCGGCAGGTTTAGCCGGGCCAACCGTTGGCCGATGATGGGCGGCGTATCGGGGGGACCGTGCACTGCAGTTCCACCGTCCCCGGCGGGGCACCCGGCAGCCGCCTGACCAGCAGCCCGCGCCGCACGGTGCCCAACTCGTAGGCGTGGACGAGGTCGTTGCGTTTGACCACGCCCAGCAGGCGATAGGGGTCGTCGCGGGCGGCCATGGGGACGCGAGAGATGTCGCGCGGGGCCATGCGTTGCAGCACGGCCCGCACCGGCTCGTCGGGGTAAACCACCACCACACGCCGGGTGGCGATGTCACGCACCCGCAGGTCTTCGGGCGGCACACTTTCGTGCCCTACCGCACGGCGATAGTCCTCCAGCGAGACGATGCCCCAGAGGCGCCCCTGCTCATCCACCACCGGGAAGCCGTGGGAGTTGGTCTGCAGGAACAGCCCCGCCAGGGCGCGAACGGGGCAGGTCGGGGCTGACCGTAACGGGGTGGGTATCCATCACTTCTTCCACCCGCACGGCGGCCAGCACATCCCCAAACGCCATCCGCCGGATCACCGAGGGGGCAGGGAGGCCACCACTACCGCGTGGCGAACTGTAAAGCGCCGAACTCGGCCAGGATGATTTCCAGGGCGAACATCACCCTGGCGATGGGGGCGTTGAAGTGGCGGCGATTCCTGCCGCTGCCCCACACGCCACCAGGGTGCGAATGCGGCGCTCGCTTTGGTGCATCCATTGGCCGATGGTCGAGCCCAAAGCCGTGCCGATTTGCACGATGGGGCCTTCGCGCCCCACTGAGCCTCCCGAACCGATATTGATGGAAGACGCCAGGGCTTTGATGATCACCACCAGCGGCCGGATACGACCACCGCGCCCAGGCCGCCGCCCAACCCCACAACCAACGCCAGGGTCATCATCACGTGGCTTCATCGGTGACCCATTGGGGAGACCAGAGGCGCGTTTTCCGACCCGATTGTGGCGACATCCGTCCTCCACAAAGTTCATCCCGGCCCGACCTGATTGTATTGTACAACGAGATGAACTTCCGTGCGGGAAAAATATGAGCAGGGCGTCAGTGCCCTGCTCGCTCGAATGCGCATCGAGTGGTGAAAAGGCCCGGAGGTTTACCCCTTGGCGGGCTTTTCCTCTGCTTGCCGTTCTGCCTGGGGCGGAGAAGCGGAAATCAACTGCTGCCAGAAGCGGTTGAGGGCCTCCACATCGCCGTCGCGGGCCAGCAGGGTGACCACATCCCCGGCCTGCAGCACCGTATCCCCGTGGGGCACGATACTCTCCCCGTCCCGATGGATGTGGATGATCAGGAACGCTTCAGGGATGTGCAACTCGGCCAGGGTCTTCCCCACGATGGGAGCGTCGGGTGGAATGGGGAACTGGGCTTCGGCGGTGCCTTTGGGCATGCCAGGCAGATGGCCCAGAGCAAAGCCACGGCGCACCATACCCAGGTCGTACGCACGCACGATTTCGTTGCGCCGCACCAGCCCCAGGAGTTTGCGCGGGTTGTCTCGCGCCACCACCGGCACGCGCGAAAGGTCGCGCGGGGCCATGCGCTGCAACACAGCCCGCACTGGCTCGTCGGGGTAGGCCACCACCACATCCCGCGTGGCGATATCCCGCACTTTCAAATCGGGGGGGATGCTTCCATCGGGCCGGAGGGCGTTGCGGTAGTCCGTGATGGAGACGATGCCCCACAACTCGCCTTTCTCGTCCACCACCGGGAAGCCATGGGAATTGGTCTGTAGGAACAGGCCGGGCAACGCCTGCACGGGCAGGTCGGGGCTGACCGTGACCGGTTTGCGGTCCATCACCTCCTCCACCCGCACGGTGGACATGATGTCCACATCCCGCCCGCGGAACAGGTGAATGCCCCGGCGGGCCAGTTTGAGGGTGTAGATGGATTCGTGGTGGAGGTGTTCGGCCAGGACCATGCTGACCACCACGGAGGCCAACAGAGGGAGCAGAATGCGGTAATCGTCCGTCATCTCAAACACGATCATCACCGCCGTGAGCGGAGCCCGCGCCGCGGCCGCGAAGACGGCCGCCATCCCCACCGTCGCGTAGGCGCCCGGCCCGGAAATCCATTGGGGAACTAAGGAGTGCAATAACCAGCCGAATGCCCCTCCGGTCATCGCGCCCATGAACAGGGAGGGGGCAAACACCCCACCGGAGTTCCCCGAACCCAGGGTGAGGATGGTGGCCACCAGTTTCAGTACCAGCAAAGTAACCAGCAGCCACACCGACACCTCGCCCAACAGCGCCGCCTGAATGCTGGGATACCCCGAACCGTAAATCTGCGGCATCCCGGCCAACAAATCCCGGGCGTTGAGGCTCAGTTGCTCCGTCGGGACGCTCCCGCGGAGCAGGTAGGGATACCCAAAGCCCACAACCCCCATGATCACGGCCCCCGCGGCCGGCTTCAGCGCATCGGGGAAGCGCCAGTTGTCGAACAGGTCCTCCATGGCATAGAGCGTCTTGATAAACGCCACGCCCACCAAGGCCGCAATCAACCCCAAACCAAAATAAGCGATGATTTCCCACGGGCCAGCGAGGACATACGAAGGCACCGAAAAGGCCGGGCGTTCTCCCAAGAAGGCCCACGAAACGGTGGCGGCGGTCACCGCCGAGAAGATCACGCTGGCCAAGTCTTCCAGCGAAAGTTCCCCGAGAATGATTTCCAGTGCAAAGAGCACGCCAGCGATGGGCGCGTTGAAGGTGGCGGCGATACCCGCCGCCGCACCGCAGGCCACTAAGTTGCGGATGCGCGACTCGGAGAACCGCAGCCATTGACCGATGGTGGACCCCAGGGCGGCGCCGACCTGGACGATAGGCCCTTCGCGCCCGGCCGAGCCCCCCGAACCGATGCAGGCTGCCGACGCGCCCACCTTGGCCACCACCACCACGGGCCGAATGCGACCACCTCGCAGAGCAATGGCTTCCATCACCTCCGGCACGCCGTGCCCTTTCGCCTCATGGGCCACATAGGCGATAATGGGCCCAGCGACCAAGGCGCCCAAAACCGGTCCCACGATGTACCAGCCCCGCCCTAAATCGGGTAGCATGCCTGGCAACACGGCATAAAGCAAATGAGTCACCCACTCGATGAGCCGGATGAAAAACACAGCACCCAACCCGGTACCCAAACCGACCAAGAAGGACAATGTGAACATCACCGGGGTGCGAGAAGGCTGCAGGCGATCTAGCCAACGCGCCATGGGGTTGGGAGCACAACCAGTTGCAGGCATCGCCCTTTCTCCGCGTGAAGAGATGGCGTGTCGTCCATAGGGGCGATCACGCAGAGGATGTGCAGTCAAGCGGCCTCTATTTTACTACGCGCCAAGGGTTCCCTTCCACTCCAGATTCGTATAAAATGGGAGGGCAGCGGCGCGTTTTGCGGAAATCCCACGCGCCCTTTCGGCAAGTTGACTTTTAGAACATCTGTGCTAAAATAAGGGCACTTCACCGGGAGGATAGGCTATGGCACGAAAACCAGACAACGGCACGGAAGACCCCCGGCGCGCGGTGCTGGAAGGCGCGCTGAGAGAAATCACCAAACGCTTCGGGGAAGGTGCCATCATGCGCCTGGGCGAGGCGCGCCATTTGCAGGTCGAGGCCATCCCTACTGGGGCGTTATCCCTGGACATCGCCCTGGGCGTCGGGGGCATCCCCCGGTCGCGGATCACCGAAATCTACGGCCCCGAATCTTCTGGCAAGACCACCCTCTGCCTGCACATCGTGGCCGAGGCTCAAAAACGAGGGGGCGTGGCCGCCTATGTGGACATGGAACACGCTCTGGATCCGGCTTACGCGGAGCGCATCGGCGTCAATGTGGACGAATTGTTCATTTCCCAACCGGATACCGGGGAACAGGCGCTGGAAATCGTTGAAACCTTGGTGCGCTCCGGCGCTGTGGATGTGGTGGTGATCGATTCGGTGGCTGCTTTGGTGCCGCGGGCCGAAATCGAGGGCGACATGGGCGACGCCACCATGGGCATGCAGGCGCGCCTGATGTCTCAGGCGCTGCGCAAACTCAGCGGGGCCATCGCCCAGACCCGCACCGCTGTCATCTTCACCAACCAATTGCGCCAGAAAATCGGCGTGCTCTTCGGCAATCCGGAGACCACCCCCGGCGGCATGGCGCTGAAGTTCTACGCTTCGGTGCGCATGGACATCCGCCGCATCCAGAGCATCAAGGTCGGCTCGGAGATCATCGGCAACCGGGTGCGGGTGAAAGTGGTGAAGAACAAAGTCGCTCCGCCTTTCCGCCAGACAGAATTCGACATCCTTTACAACGAAGGCATCTCCCGGGAGGGCGACCTGCTGGACCTGGCCACCAACCTGGAGATCATCACCAAACGCGGATCGTTCTACTCCTACGGGGATCTGCGCCTGGGTCAGGGGCGGGAGAACGCCAAGACCTTCCTGCGACAAAACCCCGACCTGGCTGCCGAGATCGAGATGGCCGTCCGGCAGTGGTATGTGGAGCAAGAACTTTTGCCGCCCTCGGCGCTCCCCGGCGGGGCAGAAGAGGCGTAAATCGCACCTTGGCACGGGCGTCGAGGACAGCGGGGAACGCCCCGCTGTCCTTTTTGCCCGTGCAGCACGCAGCATGGGAGGAGCATCACCATGGGTCGTGGATGGTGGATTTGGTTCGCTGGGCTCCTTGTAGGTGGGGCGCTTTTCGCTGGCTGCCGTCGCCAGCCGCAGGGCGCCCCGTCCGGCGTGTTCGTCCCCCCTCCGGTGCAGATGGCCACGGCGGCCGTGGGCGCCGTCACGGCCACGCCACAACCCGCCTCCTTCCCCACCCCGACACCCCCCTGCCAGGATGCGCTGACTTATCTGGAAGACCTCACCATCCCCGACGGCACGGTGGTCTCGCCGGGGGAGACGCTGGACAAGCAGTGGCGGGTGCGCAACAGCGGCACCTGCAACTGGGATGAACGCTACCACCTGCGCCTGGTCGATGGCGTGCCCCTGGGAGCCGAGAAGGAACTTCCTCTCTATCCTGCCCGCGCGGGAGCCGAGGCTGTGATCCGCATCCTTTTCACCGCGCCGGAAGAGCCCGGCCTCTACATCAGCACCTGGCAGGCGGTGAACCCGGACGGCCAGTACTTCGGCGACCCCATCTACATTCAAATTCGCGTGGCTTCTTCCCCCTGACCCCGCTTTTCGAGGGAAAGGGAAGCGGGATGCCCACTCACTGGAAAAGCCAGCCCCTGCCGAGCCCCACCCCACGGTCTCCCCGCCCGGCGCCCGCATGGGGACTGCTGGGCCTGCTGATGACCGTCCTAGTCCTTTGGGGCGGGGCGGCATGGCCCCGGCCAGCACAGCCTCATCCGAACCCGACGACGACCTTGCCGTCCCCCGCTTCGGTGCGCCCGCCCCTGGCCTTTACTCCCACCCCCACCCCCTGGCGACCGCAGCCTCCTACCCCCACCTGGGATCCCTCCCCTACCCCGTCACTGACTCCTACTGCCGCCCCTTCGCCTTTCCCCACGCCCACATCCCAACCCACCCTGCCCGCGGAGGCCCACCTCACGGGCGTTGGCGGCCACTGGCCCCTCTACAACCTGAGTTGTGAGGCGGCCAGCGCCGTGGATTGGGCCGCCTTCTTCAGCGTCTCGCTCAGCGAAGATGAGTTTCAACGCCAGTTGCCCCGCTCCGACAACCCCAATCGCGGCTTCGTCGGCAGCCCCTACGGCGTGTGGGGGCAGATCCCCCGCACGACTACGGCGTGCACGCCCCGCCGGTGGCGGCGCTGCTGCGGGCGTACGGCCTCCCCGCCCAAGTGGTCACCCACCTGGGATGGGACGGCCTGCGCGCCCAAATCGCTGCCGGGCATCCGGTCATCGCCTGGGTGGTGGGGGATTTGTGGGCCGGCACCCCAGTGACCTATCGCGCTGCTGACGGTCAGCAGGTCACCGTGGCGCCTTTCGAGCACACCGTGCTGGTGACCGGGCACACCGCCAGCACCGTGCGGCTCATCAACCGCGGTGTGGTGCAGGTGGTGCCCCGCTGGGCCTTTCTGCGCTCCTGGGAGGTGCTGGGGCAGATGGCCGTGATTTGGGGCGAAGAGCCGACGGCGCCTTAGCCCCACGCCTCAGGGGGCATGCCGCCGCAGAATCTGCCGTACCGAGCCGTAGTAACTTTCCCCGAAAAGATTGAGGTGGTTCAACAGGTGATAGAGGTTGTAAATGGGAAGCCGCTCCCGCCACTCGGGCATCAGGGGGCGAACCTCCTCGTAGGCGCGGTAGAAGGCCTCGGGAAAGCCACCGAAAAGTTGGGTCATGCCCAGTTCGGCTTCGGCCCAGCCGTAATGCGTGGCCGGGTCGATCAAAGCCGGCTGGCCGTGCTCATCCGGGATCACATTGCCGCTCCACAGGTCGCCGTGGAGCAGCGAGGCCGGTTGAGGCGGGACCAGTTCGGGCAAACGGGCGGCCAGCCGTTCCACCCGGCGCACATCTTCCTGGGGCAACAGCCCGCGCCGGTGGGCCAAGCGGGCCTGGAAGAGCAAACGGTGCTCGGCGAAGAAAGCGTAGCCGTCCTCAGTCCAGGGGTTGGGTTGAGGCATGCTGCCGATATAGTTGTCGTGGGCAAAGCCAAAGCGCGGGTTCGTATGGCGATGCAACGCGGCCAGTTGGCGGCCCAGGGTTTCCCAAAAGTCCGGTCGGCGTGAGGCCGGAGCTAGGTCTTCCAGGAGCAGGAAATCTTGCCCCCACAGATAAGGTCGCGGCACCCGGGGACCGTCGGGCACGCGCAGCGCCTCCAGGCCCTCGGCCTCGCGGGCGAACATGTCCGGCGGCGCGCTGGGGTTGGTTTTGAGGAAGAAGGTGTGCCCGGAGGCCGTCACCAGCCGCGCCCCGTTGTTAATGCACCCCCCGCCCACGGGGGCGACCCGGACCACCTCGCCGTAGCCCTGGGCCTGTAACCATGCGGCCACCTGTTGGGGCACCACCGACATCCTTACGCCTCCTGCTCTGAGGATAACTGACCGCTTTCCAGCGCCTCCAACAACCCCTGCACCGAGCGATCGATGACGCGATACACCAACTCAAACCCGTCTTCGCCGCCGTAGTACGGGTCCGGCACTTCACGTTCCCCATGGGCCTGGGGGTCGAACTCGCGCAGATAGCGCACCTTGTGCCCCTGGCCGCGCAGGCTGGCCAGGGCCATCATGTGGGCGTAGGTGTCGTCGTCCATGACGAAGAACCAGTCGAAGCGGTCGAAGTCGTCGGGGTGAATCTGGCGTCCCCGATGGTCATAGTGCAGCCCATGGCGGGCGGCCACCCGGCGTATACGGGGATCGGGCGGTTCGCCGATATGCCAAGCACCGGTGCCGGCTGAGTCCACCTCGTATTTGTGGGCCACGCCGCGCTGTTCGGCGTAGTGCCAAAAGAGGGCTTCGGCCAGAGGACTGCGGATGATGTTGCCCAAGCAGACGAAACAGAGGCGAACAGGTTGAGTCACGCAAGTAACCTCCGTTGCAGGAAGGATGCACCACGCCCCCGAATTATACCCAATCCAAATCCAGGTCTTTTGACTTCCGCCTCTGGCCGTGCTATAAAAAGCATCTCCCGCGTTTTTTTGAAGGGCAACCTATGCTCGAGAAGGTGTACGAGGCCATCGGGAAAGCCATCGCCATCATCCTCGGCTTGCAGATGGTCACCTCCCTGTCGAGCCATGCCTTCGTTTTTCCGTGAAACCGGCGGGATTCCGACAGGTACAAGGGTGAAAAAACGCCCCCGAAGGCCATCACGGCTCCGGGGGCGCGGTTGTACGGAAAGAGGGGGCTCATTCGCGGCTGGCGGCGTCCATCACCGCCACGGCGGTGATGTTCACGATATCGCGCACCTCGTCGCCGGTCTGAAGCACATGCACCGGCGCGCCCATACCCAGCAGGATGGGCCCGATGGCCTCGGCCTTGCCCAAGCGGGCGAGCAACTTATAGGCGATGTTGGCCGATTCCAAGTCGGGGAAGACGAGCACATTGGCGTCCTTGACCCGGCTGAAGGGGTAGCGTTGCTCGATGATCTCCGGCACCACCGCGGTGTCGGCCTGCATCTCGCCGTCCACGGCCAGGTCGGGCCGCTTTTGGCGGATGATCTCCACGGCGCGGCGCACTTTCTCGCTGAGCGGGTGCGGCGTGCTGCCAAAGTTGGAGAAGGAAAGCAGCGCCACGCGGGGCTCTAACTCCAACTGTTTGGCAAAGTCGGCGGCCAGGATGGCGATCTCGGCCAGGTCCTCGGCGTTGGGGTCGATGTTCACCGTGGCGTCGGTGAACAGGTACACCCGGTCGTTGACGATCATGATGTACAACCCGGCTGCCCTACCCACGCCCTCGCGGGTGTGGTGGATTTGCAGCGCCGGACGGATCACTTCGGGGTACTCGTAGGTCAACCCGGAAACGAAGGCGTCGGCGTCGCCCATCTTGACCATCATCGGGCCGAGCACATTGGGGTCGCTCAGGCGCTTGTAGGCCAGGCTCAGGGTCACGCCCTTGCGCTGGCGCAGTTCGTAGTAGGCTTGCGCATATTCGTCCATGCGCTCGAAGGCACGCGGATCCACGATCTGCGGGTCGCAATCCAAGCCCAGGCGCTGGATCTTCTCGTGGATCACCTCGGGCCGACCAATGAGAATGGGGATGCCGATGCCCTCTTCCGCGATCTGAGCGGCGGCGCGGAGAATCTTGTCCTCCTCACCTTCGGCAAAAACCACGCGCTTCTTGGTCTTGAGGCTCTTGGCCCGATTCATGAAGAAGTAGCGCACCTGCTGGCCCTTCCCCTGGCGGAAGGCCAACTGCTCGCGATACTCTTCGAGGTCGATGTGCTTGCGGGCCACGCCGGTTTCCATGGCCGCCTGGGCCACGGCTGGCGCTTCCCAGAGGAGCACCCGCGGGTCGAAGGGTTTGGGGATGATGTACTCCGGCCCGAACCTCAGGCTCTCCAGGCCATACGCTCGCAGCACACTATCGGGCACATCCTCCTTGGCCAGCGCAGCCAGGGCCTTAGCGGCGGCGATCTTCATCTCGTCGTTAATGGCCCGGGCCCGCACATCCAGCGCCCCACGGAAGATGAAGGGGAAGCCCAACACATTGTTGATCTGGTTGGGGTAGTCCGAGCGCCCGGTGGCCACGATGGCATCGGGCCGCACTTCTTTGGCCACTTCGTAGGGGATCTCGGGGTCGGGGTTGGCCATGGCAAAGATGATAGGCCGCTCGGCCATTTGCTTGACCATTTCCGGTTTGAGGATGTTGGCCACCGAGAGGCCGTAAAACACATCGGCGCCCACAATGGCTTCGGCCAGGGTGCGGGCGTCGGTTTCGACGGCGAACTCTTCCTTGTAGGGGTTCATGCGCTCTTTGCGGCCTTTGTAAATCACGCCCCGGCTGTCACACATGATGATGTTCTCTTTTTTGGCCCCTAACTTGACGGCCAACTTGGCGCAGGCGACAGCCGAAGCGCCTGCCCCGGAGACCACAATCTTCACCTCATCGATGCGCTTGCCCACCAGTTCCAGGGCGTTGAGCAACCCGGCGGCGGAGATGATGGCCGTTCCATGTTGGTCATCATGGAACACGGGAATATCCAGCATCTCCTTGAGTTTTTCTTCCACATAGAAGCACTCAGGGGCCTTGATGTCTTCCAGGTTGATCCCGCCAAAGGTAGGGGCGATGGCTGCCACGACGCGGATGAGTTCATCGGGATCGTGCGTATCCACTTCGATGTCAAAAACATCGATGTCGGCAAAGCGCTTAAATAACACGCCCTTGCCTTCCATCACCGGCTTGGAGGCAAGGGCACCCCGGTCACCCAAGCCCAGGATGGCCGTGCCGTTGGAGACCACGGCCACCAGGTTCCCCTTGGCCGTGTATTCATAGGCCAGTTCGGAGTCTTTTTCAATCTCTAACACGGGGACGGCGACGCCCGGGGTATAGGCCAGGGAGAGGTCACGCTGGGTGGCAAGTGGCTTGGTGGGTTCGACGGAAATTTTGCCAGGCTTCCCACCTAAGCGGTGATACTCTAACGCTTCTTCTCGGGTAATCTTACCGGCCATAGGAAACTCCTTTTGGAAAAATTGAAAGTGAAGGATGAGCAGTTATCACGGTTGACCCGAACCTATAGTTACAACCGTCACTAATATTATACACCTGACCTCGCCAGAAGTTACCCGGAAACGGGAAAAAGGGCGCTTTTTTTCGCAATTTTGATGGTATGATTAAGTAGGCAGCACCCTGAATGTGACCCGCTTCGGCAACACGGTCACGGCGTTCCCCTTCTGGGTTGGCTTATTCCTGCCGCTGGACGGCAGTGTAGTTGACTCAAAGGAAATCCCGACGGACTTGTTTCTCCGCCATCCCCTTTTCGGTGATGGGCGGGGCTCTCTTTGGAAAAGTTTGGGCTCCTCTTTAACACCCGAACCCGTGTGGGATGTCGTTAACCGCCGTGGCCGAGACTGGTCATGGCGGTTCTTCGTTCTATGGCGCGCAAAATCACGGCTTTGAAGGCACAAAAACGCAACCCCCAACGGGTCAATGTGTACCTGGATGGGGAATTCGCCTTCGGCCTGGCCCGCATCGTGGCCGCCTGGCTCCATGTGGGGCAGGAACTCAGCGAAGCCAAAATCGCCGAGTTGCTGCGCGCCGATGCCGCCGAGCAGGCTTACCAAAAAGCGTGGCGCTACCTGAGTTATCGCCCCCGCAGCGAAGCGGAGGTGCGGACTTACCTGGCGCGACGCGGCGTGGAGCCAGCCCTCATCGAGAGTGTGTTGGCCCGTTTGCGCGACCTCGGCCTGGTGGACGACGAAGCCTTCGCGCGGGCATGGGTGGAAAACCGGGGCACCTTTCGCCCGCGCGGACGGCGCGCCTTGCAGGCTGAACTGCGCCAGAAAGGCATCTCCCCCGACCTGGTGGAGCGTGCCCTGGCCGAGGTCGACGAAGAGCAACTGGCCCTGCAGGCGGGGCTGAAAGCGCTGCGGCGTTACGCCCGCCTGGAGTGGCCGGCTTTTCGTCAAAAGATGGGCGCCTATTTGGCCCGCCGGGGATTTGATTACGAAACCATCCGGGCCATCCTCCCCCAACTCTGGGAGCGGCGTCCTTCTTCCCCGGATGAACTTAGCGAAAAGGGAGCGAGACGATGAGACTGGGACTGGTTGTTTGGATTTTCGCCACGGTCGTGGCCCTGGCCCTGGGGCTAGGATTGGGCTACTGGCTCAAAATACTCAGCGACCGACGGCGCAAGGCCGACATTGAATCCCAAGCAGAGGACATTTTGCGCCAGGCGCGGGAAAAGGCCCGCGAACTGGAACTCCAGGCCAAAGACGAAGCCCATCGGGTGCGCCAGGAGGCCCAGCGGGAAATCTCCCGCTTGCGGCGTGACCTGCAACGGGAAGAAGACCGCCTGATGCGTCGGCGGCAGGAATTGGACCGCCGCTGGGAGAAGATAGAGAAGCGCGAACACGCGCTGACGCAAAAGGAACACACCCTGGCGAAACGCGAGGCGGAGTTGGAACGCCTGTATCAGGAACAGGTGCAGCGTCTGGAGACTATCGCCGACATGAGCCGGGAAGAAGCCCGCCAACTTCTGTTGACCGAGGTGGAGAGCGAGGCCCGGAGCGATATGGCCCGCATCATCCGCCAGATCGAAACCGAAGCCCGCGAAGAGGGCGAGAAACGGGCGCGCAAACTCATCGCCCTGGCTATCCAGCGGGTGGCCTCGGAACATGTGAGCGAAATCACCACCTCGGTGGTCCCCCTGCCCTCCGACGACATGAAAGGGCGCATCATCGGCCGCAACGGGCGCAACATCCGCGCCTTCGAGCAGGCGGTCGGGGTGGATGTCATCGTGGACGACACCCCCGAGGCGGTGACCATCTCCTCCTTCGACCCGGTGCGCCGCGAGGTGGCCCGCCGCGCCATGGAGAAACTGGTGGCCGATGGCCGCATCCACCCGGCGCAAATCGAAAAGGTGGTGGCCAAGGAGCGCCGCGAGGTGGAGCGCATCATCGTCGAGGCCGGAGAACAGGCGGCCTACGAGGCCGGCGTCACCGGCCTGCACCCTGATATCCTCAAAACCCTGGGCCGCCTCAAATTCCGCACCTCCTACGGCCAGAACCAACTCTACCACGCCGTGGAGACGGCCAAAATCGCCGCGGTGCTGGCCGCCGAACTGGGCGCCGATGTGGAAATCGCCAAAACTGCCGCCCTGCTCCACGACATCGGCAAGGCCATGGACCACAACCTGGAAGGCACCCACGCCATGATCGGGGCCGAGTTCCTCAAGCGCTACCGCGTGGATCCCCGGGTGGTCAACGCGGTGGCTTCGCACCACCACGAGGTGGAACAGGAAAGCGTGGAAGCCATCATCGTCGAGGTGGCCGATGCCATCTCCGGTGCCCGGCCCGGCGCCCGTCGCGAAAGCCTGGAAGACTATCTCAAGCGGGTGCGCGCGCTGGAGGAAATCGCCAACTCCTTCAAGGGCGTCTCCGAGAGTTTCGCCCTCCAGGCCGGGCGCGAAATCCGCATCATTGTGCGTCCCGAGGACATCGACGATCTGGAGGCCGCCCGTCTCGCGCGGGACATCGCCAAGAAGATCGAAGAGAACATGCAGTACCCCGGCCAGATCAAGGTCACCGTCATCCGCGAGACGCGGGCCGTGGATTACGCCAAGTAACCCCCATGGCCGGACCCCTCGACTGCTCCCTTCCTCCAGGGTTTTGCTCCGCCCTGGGGGAAGTTCCATTAAAAGCCATTCGCCCCTGCCTGAGCCTCCGGGCTGCCTGGTAGGCTCCGACGGCCCGCAATGCCCCCGGCAAGCGGCACCGTGGGCCACACCCGCGAGGCCGCGCCTCAGGGTGCACCCCTGGAGATTCATTTGGCAACGCTTTAGCAACGGGGGGGAAATGAACAGAGGAGGGAACTCACCTGATTGACTGACAAAACGCTGCCCATCAGCCAATCTCTCCCATCCTCCGATGAGCCTCGCTGGCGCTTGGCTCATCCGCCCCCTTCCCTCCCTTGCCAAGGGCGAGAAGGGGGCGGCTTCGGCGACGGAGTCGCGTCGCCGAAACGGGGTAGGGGTAGGGAGAGATCAAACCCAGGGAACCCTCTCGACGAGATTTGTCAGTCAACGAGACAGGAGAGATACCATGAGCCGCCAAAAAGGGTTCTGGCTTCTTCTGGCTTTCCTGGCCCTGCTCGGTCTGTGGGGCGGGTACCGCGCCGTCCGCGCCGGGGGAAACCCGGCCAGCGATCACACGCCCGTAGTGCAGGCCCGTTTCACCGCCCATCTGGGGTTCGTGTTCTGGCAAGCCGATCCGGCCCTTCTCCTGCCGGAACGGGTGAGCCCCAGGTCGTCTGGCAAGCGGCGGAGGAGGCCGTGCCCACGCAACGACGCCGGGGCTTTGGGGGCACGGACGCCCACACCCCGGGGGTGATGAGCGCCGGCCTCATCTTTACGGGCGACTTCGACCGCCACCCTCCGCAAAAGGTGGAACTCCGCTTCCCCCACGGCGTCTCCCTGAGCGCCCCGGCCCAACCGGGAACGGCGTTGACGCCCAGCCCCAGGCGGGCGACGCCCCGCTCCGCGTGGACGAAGGCCTTTGGGCCGCGCCGTACCTCATCCTCTCGCTGTGCGTGGATGCTCCGGATACGCGGGCATGGCTGCCGGAGATGCACTTCCAGGTGGGCGATGCGTCTTGGAAGATAGGTTATTTTGCCCTGCAGAACAAAGAGGCCCTGGGGCGCTCGACGCTTTTGTGCCATTTCCAGATCTACGATCTCAGCCGCGCACCGCTCTCCGGGTCAGGCACGGCCAAAGCGCGGCCAGGGCCTCCCAGGAAGGCACTGCAGAACTGCGCCTGCAAGGTTTTCGTCTCCAGCCCTATCACTGCCTCAGCGATGAGGAAGCGGAGCGTATCCGGCAGGCGCTGCCCGAGGCCTGGCAGCAGGGGCACTACGAAAGGGTGGCTTCCCAGGGGCCTCTCCTCTGGTACCCCACCGCGCCGCCCGACGCCTCGGCAGCCCAATAAGAAGCATGGGAAGCCGCGATGCGCACGGTAGCCAGGCAGGTGTTCGTCCCCCGGTCAGTCCGGGTGTGGCTCACCGCCGCGCCTTAGGGCCAAAGCATAGGGCGGTTGGGCGCCCAAACCGCCCAACCGCCAAAGCGCTTCTACCCCCTGACAAAGGGATTGTGCGCCCGTTCATAGCCCACGGTGGTCTCCGGGCCGTGGCCAGGCAGCACGCGCGTTTCCGCTGGCAGGGTGAACACCTGCCGACGGATACTGTGAAGCAGGATGGCGTGATCGCCGCCAGGTAGGTCGGTGCGGCCAATGCCTTCGTAGAAGAGTACATCCCCGCTGAACAGCACCTGCTCTTGCGCGCAGTACAGCACCACATGGCCGGGGGTGTGTCCCGGCGTGTGACGCACCTCGAAGGCGATTTTCCCCACCGTAAGCCATTGCCCATGGGCCAGTTCCTCAGTAGAATTGGGCAATGAGCCGATGGAGAGGCCGAACCACTCGGCCCCGCCTTTCCTTTCCCACAGAGGTTTTTCCAACGGATGGAGCCAGACACGAGGTGTGGGGCTCACCCGGGCCAGCAACCCGGGGATGCCGCCAATGTGATCAAAATGGGCGTGGGTGACCCAGATGGCGACAATGCGCCATCCATGCTGCTGGGCCATCTGGGCGATGTCCTCTCCCGCGTCAGCCGGGTCGATGACCACCGCCTCACCCGAGGCCGGGTCGGCCACCAAATACGTGTTCGTCTCTACGGGGCCAAGGACCAACGGGACGATGTGCAGCATAACCCCTCCCAACAGTGAAGAGCAAACCAGGGAAAACGCCAGATGCAGGTGGGTATAATGTTAACATGAAAACCTTTCAACTACACGCCCCTTTTGAGCCTACGGGAGACCAACCCGAAGCCATCCGCCGCCTGGTGGAAGGGGTGCGGAAGGGATACCGGCATCAGGTGCTGTTAGGAGCGACGGGCACGGGCAAGACGTACAGCATAGCCTCGGTGATCGCCCAACTCCAACTACCCGCCTTAGTGCTGGCCCACAACAAAACCCTGGCGGCGCAACTGTACGCCGAATTCAAGTCCTTCTTCCCCGAAAACGCCGTCGAGTATTTCGTCTCCTACTACGACTACTACCAGCCCGAAGCCTACATCCCCCAGCAAGACCTGTACATCGAGAAGGACACCGAAATCAACGAGGAAATCGATCGCCTGCGCCTGGCGGCCACCACGGCCCTCATGTCGCGCAAGGATGTGATCATCGTGGCCTCGGTCTCGGCCATCTACGGCCTGGGCAGCCCCGAAGCCTATGGCCGCGCCGTCATCCACCTGGAAGTGGGGCAGATTTACCGTCGCAACGCCCTGCTGCGCCAGTTGGTGGAGAGCCAGTATCAGCGCAACGACCTGGAACTGCGCCCTGGCACCTTCCGCGTGCGCGGCGATACGCTGGAGGTCGCCCCAGCTTACGAGGAGGAGAAAATCTACCGCATCTCGTTCTTCGGCGACGAGGTGGAGCGCATTCTGGAAATCAACCCGCTCACCGGGGAGACCTTAGGGGCCTTGCTTTCGGTGACCATCTTCCCGGCCAAGCACTACCTCACCGAAGAGGAAAAACTCCAAAAGGCCCTGGCCGACATCGAACGCGAACTGGAAGAGCGGGTCGCCTGGTTCAAGGCTCAGGGCAAACTGCTGGAGGCCCAGCGCCTGGAACAACGCACCCGCTACGACCTGGAAATGCTGCGGGAGGTGGGCTACTGCTCCGGCATCGAGAACTATTCCCGCCATCTGGAACAACGCCCCCCGGGTTCGCCCCCCTGGACCCTGATGGATTACCTGCCCGCAGAGTATCTGCTCATCATTGACGAGTCGCACATGACCATCCCCCAGATTCGCGGGATGTACCACGGCGACCGCAGCCGCAAGCAAACCCTGGTGGCTTACGGCTTCCGCCTGCCTTCGGCCCTGGACAACCGACCGCTGACCTTTGAAGAGTTTGAACAAAAGATGGGCTACACCATCTACACCAGCGCCACCCCCGGCCCTTACGAACTGCAGAAAGCCGACCAGGTGGTGGAGCAGATCATCCGTCCCACGGGCATTCCGGACCCCAAGGTGGAGGTACGGCCCACCAAAGGGCAGGTGGAGGACCTGTTGGGCGAGATCCGCCAACGGATCCAGCGGGGCGAGCGTGTGCTGGTGACCACGCTGACCAAGCACATGGCCGAGAAACTGAGCGATTACCTCATGGAGCAGGGCATCAAGGTCCACTATCTGCATTCGGAGATTGATACTTTGGAGCGGGTGCAGATTCTCCGCGACCTGCGCTTAGGGGTGTACGATGTGGTGGTGGGCATCAATCTGTTACGCGAGGGGCTGGATTTGCCCGAAGTGTCTCTGGTGGCTATTCTGAACGCCGACAAAGAAGGCTTCTTGCGCAGCGCCACGGCGTTGATTCAGACCATCGGTCGCGCGGCGCGGCATGTGAACGGGAAAGTCATCATGTACGCCGACCGGGTCACCGAGGCCATGCGAGCCGCCATCGACGAGACCAACCGCAGGCGGGCCAAACAACTGGCCTACAACCGTGAGCACGGCATCACCCCGCAAAGCATCGTCAAGCCGGTGCACGACCTCACGGAGCGTGTGGCGGCCCAGGTGGCCGAAGAAGAGGCCCCATACCGGGTGAAGCACCCCGAGAAAATGGGCGTCGCGGAACTCAAGGCCCTCATCGCCGAGTTGGAGCGGCAGATGCACCAGGCCGCCGAAGCCCTGGAATTCGAAAAGGCCGCCGCCTTACGGGATCAGATATTCGAACTCAAAGCGCTGCTGGCCGAAATGCCCGGGTTGAGCCTTAGGGAACGCTTAGACCTGCTGAGCGAGGTGGAGCGGGCGAAGTCGTGAGGTCGTGGAGTTGTGGGTCGTGGCATCGTGGGGCGTAGGGCGTGACGTTGGGATGAGGAAGACGCAGAGGGATAGGGAGGCGCAGAGGGCACAGAGGATTGTCGTCGCGTGGTTAGGTCGTGGCGTCGTGAAGCGTCAATGGCCGTCCTGTCATGGTGAGCGCCCCATGAACGGCACTTCGCACATTGCACATTGCACATCGCACCCCACCGGGTATCCGGGCATCAGGGCACTGGGCATCAAGGCATCCCCCTACCTCGAACCTCGGACATCGCACGCCGCACCTGACACTGGAGCACCAAGCATCTAGGCATCCCTACAAGGACTTGTCCTGCCCTCAGATGAAGCCCGCGTTGGAGGTCGTATGCCACGCAAAAACAATGTCATCCGCCTTTTAGAGCAACGGGGCATCCCCTACAAAGCCTTTGAACTGCCGCGGGAGAAGTTGGGCGCCCGGGAGGTGGCACAACGGCTGGGATTGCCCCTGGGCCAGGTCTTCAAGACCATCGTGGTCGTGCGCGAGGGGCGGGGCAAACCCATCCTGGCCGTGGTGCCCGGCGATCGTGAGGTGGACCTCAAAGCCCTGGCGCGGGCTGTGGGAGAGAAAAAGGTACACCTCCCCACCGAGCGGGAAGCCGAACGCCTGACCGGCCTGCAAGCCGGGGGCATCTCCCCCCTGGCCCTGGTGGGGCGGCGGTTTCAGGTGGTTTTTGACGACACGGTGAAGCAGTGGGAGGCCATCCACCTTTCTGGCGGTGAGCGGGGGCTCAACCTGCGGATCCCGGTTCAGGCCCTTCTCACCCTGCTGAACCCGGTGGTGGCCCCCATCTCCCGGGGGGACAACTGGATAAAAAATCCATAAAAACCCCTCTAAGCACCTTGTAGGATTGATGGAGTTCCTCTATAATCCTTCCAAGTTAGGAAAAGGGTTTGGTTCCATGATGCCTTTCCCTGCTCCCTATCCCTTGAACCTCTCGAAGGAGGAGAGAAGATGAAGAAAGTTTTAGGCTTACTGGCCGTGCTGGTGGTGCTGGCACTGGCCCTGGCCGCCTGTGGCGGCCAAAGTGCAGCCCCCGCGGAAAGCGGTGCCCAGCCTGTGCAGACCGTGATCGTCACGGTCCAGGTGCCCGCTGAAGGCGGGGCGGCTGCGCCCTCCGGTTATGGGGAAACCCTGAAGACCGTGAAGGAGCGCGGTAATGTGATCTGCGGCGTGAACGGCCAATTGCCCGGGTTCAGTTATGTGAATGCCCAGGGTGAATACGAAGGCTTTGATGTGGACTTCTGCCAGGCGCTGGCTGCTGCCATCTTTGGCGACCCCGCCAAGGTCGAATACCGTCCGCTGACCGCCAAAGAGCGCTTCACCGCCCTGCAGACGGGTGAAATCGATGTGCTCATTCGCAACACCACCTGGACGCTAAGCCGCGACACCGAACTGGGTGCCAACTTCGTGGCCACTACTTTCTACGATGGCCAGGGCATCATGGTATCCAAGGACAGCGGTGTGACCAAGTTAGAGGACCTCAACGGGGCCAGCATCTGCGTGGCCACGGGCACCACCACCGAGTTGAACCTGGCCGACCAGATGTCCGCCCGCGGCATCGACTACACCCCGGTGGTGTTCGAGACCGCCGACCAGGTCTTCGGCGCCTACGAAGAGGGCCGCTGCGACGCCGTGACCACCGACAAGTCGGGGTTGATCTCCCGCAAGATCACCCTGAAGAACCCGGATGCCCACATCATCCTGGACGAGACCCTTTCTAAGGAACCTCTGGGGCCCGTGGTGCGCCATGGTGACGATCAATGGTTCGACATCGTCCAGTGGGTGGTTTTCGCCACCTTCACCGGCGAGGAATTCGGCATCACCTCCCAGAATGTGGACGAGGTGAAGGCCACCACCCAGGACCCCAATGTGAAGAAGTTCCTGGGCCTGGAAGGCGAAATGGGCCAGAAGTTGGGCCTGGACAACAACTGGGCCTACAACATCATCAAGATGGTGGGTAACTACGCCGAGATCTACGACCGCAACCTGGGCCCCGGCACGCCCTTCAACCTGCCGCGCGGATTGAACGCCTCGTGGAAGGACGGCGGCCTGATCTACGCACCGCCCATCCGCTAAAGCGATTTCCCAAGAGGGGGAGGCTGCTCGACTTCAGCCTTCCCCTCTTTTTTTCTGCTTGGTTGTGAAGTCCCTTTTGGCTGTTGGGGAGGAAGTCGATGAGCACAGAGAGTTTGCGTCGGGAAGGTATCCCCTTCTGGCGTGACGAGCGGGTTTTGCAGGTCCTCAGTCAAATCATCTTTCTGGTCGTGGTCGTGGCCGTGGGCTACTCCCTGTATCGGAACATGATGGTCGCATTGGCCAAACAGGGGTTGTTGCCCAGTTTCCACTGGCTGAAATTGACCGCCGGGTTCGACATCGGAGAGCATCTGATCTCCTACTCTCGCGCCAGCACCTATGGCCGCGCTTTCCTTGTCGGCATCCTCAACACCTTGCTGGTGAGTTTTTTGGGTATCATTTTCGCCACTTTGTTGGGTGTTATTGTTGGCGTCGCCCGTCTTTCGGGCAACTGGTTACTCAGCCGCCTGGCTGCTTTTTATGTTGAGGTGCTGCGCAACATCCCCTTGCTGGTGCTCCTGGTCTTCTGGTACACCGGCCTGTTCCTGAAACTACCCCGCGCCAAAGAGGCAATGGTCCTGCCAGGGCCCATTTACCTCAGCAACCGCGGCGTGGCCATCCCCTGGGGGATCCCCACCGAGACCTTCCGCCTCTACCTTTGGGTGCTGCTCTTCGCCGTCGTTGCGGCGGCCATCGTGGCCTGGCGGCTCACCTTAATCGGCAAACGCACCGGGCGCCCTCCACTGGTCACTTTATGGACCATCGTGACCTTTCTGGTGATCGCCATCCTTGGCGGCTTGATCCTGAAGCCGCTGGCCTGGAGTTTCCCGGAACTCAAAGGGTTCAACACCGTGGGTGGGCGGAACCTGACCCCCGAATTCGCCGCTCTGCTCTCGGGACTGGTCATCTACACCTCGGCCTACATCGGCGAAGTAGTCCGCTCCGGCATCCAGTCCGTGTCCAAGGGCCAATACGAAGCCGCGCGCGCCCTGGGGCTGAACGGTTTTCAGACCCTGCGATTGGTCGTCTTTCCGCAGGCCTTACGAGTCATCGTGCCGCCGCTGACCAGCCAATACCTCAACCTGACGAAGAACTCTTCCCTCGCCGTGTACATCGGCTATCCGGATCTCTACTCGGTGGCCGGCACCATCCACAATCAAACGGGGCGGGCCGTGGAGGTGACCTTGATGATGATGGCGGTCTACCTCTTCTTCAGCCTGGTGACCTCGCTGTTCATGAACTGGTACAACCGCAAGATCCGCTTTGTGGAGCGTTAAGCCATGCAACAGCCCGTCAAAGCCTACACACACGGTGAAGTGCTGCCACCCCCTACTGAGCGGTTCACCCTGCTGGGATGGCTGCACAAGAATTTGTTCAGCACCTGGTACAACGGCATTCTGACCCTGGTCACAGCGTACATTGTGTACCTTCTGGGAAAGTCGATTCTGGTGTGGGCTTTCACCCAGGCCGAATGGCAGGTGGTGCTGGTCAACATGCGCCTGTTCATGGTCGGGCAATACCCCGTGGAACAGATCTGGCGCATCTGGCTGGCCGTCCACCTGGTGGCAGTGACCTTGGGGCTATTCTGGGGAGCCATGCTGGGCCGTCGCTATCTGCATGCCGGCGTGGTGGTGGCTGCCCTGCCCCTGCTGCTGGCCCTGGCGCCCAAGATGGCCCCTTCCGTGCGCCTCAATGTGGCCCTGTTCTCCGTGCTTGGGGTGGCCGCGTGGGCCTTGGGCTACACCCAACGGGAACGGCATTGGGTGCGCTGGCTCACCCGGTCGCTTCTCCTGGGGTACTTCCCCGTGCTCATCCTGTTGATTCGGGGCCTGGGGCCGGAAGGGTTCCTTCGCTATGTGCCCACCAACCTCTGGGGCGGTTTGCTGCTCACCTTCCTGCTCACCATCGTGGGCATCACCCTGTCCTTCCCCTTGGGCATCCTGTTGGCGCTGGGGCGACGCTCGACGCTGAAGGTGGTCCACCTGTTCAGCGTGCTTTACATCGAAATCATCCGTGGCGTTCCCCTGGTCACGGTGCTGTTCATGGCCCAGGTGATGCTGCCCCTGTTTCTCCCGCCGGGGATGACCATCGACCGGGTGCTGCGCGCCATGGCCGGCATCGTGCTTTTCAGCGCGGCCTACATGGCCGAGAATGTCCGCGGCGGGCTGCAGGCCATCCCCCGCGGGCAATACGAAGCCGCCTGGGCCATCGGGCTCAACGGCTTCCAAACCATGACGCTGATCATCCTGCCCCAGGCGCTACGCAATGTCATTCCGGTCATCGTGGGCCAGTTCATCGCCCTGTTCAAAGACACCTCACTGGTAGCCATCGTGGGCTTGCTGGATTTGCTGGGCATCGCCTCGACGGTGTTGGCCCAGCCGGAGTTCATCGGCAAGCAGCGCGAGGTGTATACTTTTATCGCGCTAATTTACTGGGTGTTTAGTTATGCCATGTCCTACGCCAGCCGCCGCCTGGAAGAGGCATTGGGCGTGGGTCAGCGATAGGCCATTTTGAGTGGAGGAAACCCCCATGACGATTGTGAAAACTTTTGACCTGGATGCCTTTCTACAACTCCCCGAAGAGGAACGCACCGCCGCCATTGAACGGCGTGAGGTGCCCATCATCATCGCCCGGGATGTGCACAAGTGGTACGGGCACTTTCACGCCCTGCGAGGTATCAACATGGAGATTTACAAGGGGGAGGTGATTGTGATTTTCGGCCCCTCAGGGTCGGGGAAATCCACCTTCATCCGCACCATCAACCGCCTGGAAGCCCACCAGCGGGGTACCATCATCGTGGACGGCATTGAACTGACCCACGATGTGCGCAACATCGAAAAAATCCGCATGGAAACGGGGATGGTGTTTCAACAGTTCAACCTCTTTCCCCACCTGACGGTGCTGCAAAACATCACCCTGGCCCCCATCCAGGTGCGCAAGTGGCCAAAGGAGAAGGCCGAGGAAGTGGCCATGCAACTGCTGGAGCGTGTGGGCATCCCCGACCAGGCCCACAAGTACCCCGGTCAGTTGTCCGGTGGCCAACAGCAGCGTGTGGCCATTGCCCGTGCCCTGGCCATGCAGCCCAAGATCATGCTCTTCGACGAACCTACCTCGGCCCTGGACCCCGAAATGATCAAGGAAGTGCTCGATGTGATGGAAGAACTGGCCGAGAGCGGGATAACCATGGTCGTCGTGACCCACGAGATGGGCTTCGCCAAAGCCGTGGCCGACCGGATGTTTTTCTTCGACCAGGGCCAGATTGTGGAAAGCGGCACACCGGAAGAAATCTTCACCAACCCCAAAGAAGACCGCACCAAGTTGTTCCTCTCGCAAATCCTGCACTGACACTCACCAACAAATTATTCAATACGCCGGGCCCTATCTCTGAAGTCGGGGCCCGGCATATCATCAACGGCGAGGCACGGGGTGTCCATTGACCAACACCTGGATACCCTCCGAAAGATTTAGCGGAATTTCCACTTCAAAAGATTGTAAGACCTGAACGCACATTTGTTTGGGCGCAT